>NZ_JBJHAT010000014.1:0-99472 GCF_054051175.1 Blastococcus sp. SYSU DS0753
TAGTGGGTGGGGGGGGGGGGGGGGGGGGGGGGGGGGGGGGGGGGGGGGGGGGGGGGGGGGCCGGGCCCCCCCCCCCCCCCCCCGACAGGATGGCTCACTCCTGCAGGATCGGCCCGTAGGCCTCGACGATCTCGTCGATCCGCTGGGAGAAGGCGTCGCTGCCGATGAACTCGTCGGGCACGTACTGCTCGCCGAGCTGCTCACGCACCTGGTCCTTCTGCAGGCACGTGTCGACCGTCTCCTCGAGGGTCGAGACCACGTCGTCCGGGACGCCCGCCGGGGCGGCCAGGCCGAAGACCGACACGCTGTTGGTGAGCTCCGGGTACCCGGACTCGGCCAGCGTGGGCGCGTCGATGTAGTCGACCGGCTCGGGCGGGCTGACCGCCAGCGGGACGAAGTCGCCCGCGTCGATGTTCTCCAGGACGTCCTGCGAGGAGTTGATGAAGACGGCGTCGACGTTGCCGCCGCGGATCGCCGTGGTCATCTCCGCGTTGCCGGTGAACGGCACCGCGGTGACCTCGACGCCGTACTCCTCCGCGAGCCGCCGCAGCTCCATCGCCTGCGACGTCGTCGTCCCGGGGACGCCGACGTTGAGCTCGCCGGGGTTCTCCTCGGCGTAGCTGAAGAACTCCTCGGCGGTGGAGAACTGGGAGTCCGGCCCCACGACGAGCGCCGAGGGGATCTCGGTGACGGCGGCGATCGGGACGTAGTCGTCGTTGGTGTAGCCGACGTCCTGCTGCAGCGGGTTGGTGGCCGAGGCCGGCACCGCGATCAGCGACAGCGTGTGCCCGTCGTTCCCACCGGCGAGCATCGCCTGCATCCCGACGGAGCCGGAGGCGCCCTCGCGGTTCTCCACGACGACGGTCTGGCCCAGCTCCTCCTCGATGCAGCTGCCGATGGTGCGCCCGGCGAGGTCGGTCGGGCCTCCGGCGGCGTAGGGGACGATCAGGGTGATGTTCTCCGTCGGGTAGTCCGACGCGGCGGCGTCGCCGCCACCGCCCCCTCCGCCGGTGTCGCCCCCGTCGTCACCACCACAGGCGGCGAGGGTGAGCACGGACGCGGCGATCAGCGCGGGCCAGGTCGAGCGGGTACGGCGCATGGGTTCCTCCGGTGGTCGGGGGTGGGTCGTGCGGGGATCGGGTCAGCCGAGGATCGGCTCGTAGACCTCCTGGGTCCGGTCGAGGACCTCGGCGAGCTCCTCGGCGCCGGCGAACTCCTCCGCGACGTACTGCTCGCCGATCCGCTCCTGCACCTCCGGCTTCTCCAGGCAGGTCTGCAGGGTCTCCTCGAGCGTCGAGACGACGTCGTCCGGGAGCCCGGCCGGGCCGGCCAGGCCGAAGGTCGAGCCGGAGAGGGTCAGGCCGTCGTAGCCGAGCTCGGCGAAGGTGGGGGTGTCGGGCAGCCAGGAGAGCCGCTCCTCGGGCGAGGCGACGAGCGGGACGAAGTCGCCCGACTCGATGTTCTCGACCACGTCGATCGAGGCGTTGATCAGCACGGCGTCCACGTTGCCGCCGAGGAGGGCGGTGGTCATCTCGGCGTTGCCGTTGAAGGGGACGGCGGTGACCTGCACCCCGTGCTCGTCGGCCAGCCGCTGCAGCTCGATGGCCTGGGGGGTCGAGGCGCCCGGCGTGCCCACGGTGACCGTGCCGGGCTGGGCCTCGACCGCGGCGAAGAAGTCCTCCGCGGAGGCGTACGGCGAGTTCTGCCCGACCGCGAGGACCGACGGCACCTCGGCCATGACCCCCACCGGCGCGATGTCGTCCTTGGTGTAGCCCACCTCGTTGGCCAGCGGGGTCAGCACCATGGTGCCCGCGGTCACCAGCGAGAGGGTGTGCCCGTCGGGCTCGGCGGCGATGAGCTCGGTCGTGGCCAGCGCGCCGGAGCCGCCCGGCAGGTTCTCGACCACCACGGCCTGCCCCAGTTCCTCCTCGAGGCAGGCCCCGACGGTGCGGGTGGTCAGGTCGGTGGGCCCGCCGGCGCCGTACGGCACCAGCATCCGGATCGACTCGGTCGGGTAGGACGCCGCGCCACCGCCGTCCTCGCCGGTGGTGCCGGAGCCGCCGTCGTCCCCGCCGCACGCGGCGACGAGTCCGACCAGCGCGACGGCCGCGATGCCTGACGAGATGCGCATGTCTCTCCCCCAACGATCGCCGTTGATCGCTCCGCCGGACACGCCTGGCGGTGGTCCGGATCACCTGGATACAAGCACAGGGGTGGGTGGCCAGCGCCCCGAAAAGACAACGATCCGGACTCGGTCAGGGCACCGGGAGGACGACGTCGATCAGGTACGGTCCGGGCTCGGTGATCGCCCGGCGGAACTGCGCGGCGAACTCCTCCGCGGTCGTCGCCCGGCCGCCGGGCACGCCCATCCCGGCGGCCAGCGCGACGAAGTCGAGGTCCGGCCGGGCCAGCTCCAGCAGGTCCCTCGACCGCGGCCCGGAGGCCTCCGCCCCCACGTTGCGCAGCTCCCCCTCGAGGATCCGGTAGGAGCGGTTGCTGAACACGACCGTCGTCACGTCGAGCGACTCCCGGGCCTGCGTCCACAGCGCCGAGATGGTGTACATGGCACTGCCGTCGCCCTCCAGGCAGACGACGCGCTGCCCGGGGCGGGCGATCGCCGCACCCGTGGCGACCGGGAGCCCCTGCCCGATCGCGCCGCCGGTGAGGGTGAGCCAGTCGTGGCGCGGTGCCCCGGTGGTCGGCACCGGCATCTGCCGGCTCGACGTCACCCCCTCGTCGACGACGATCGCCCCCTCCGGCAGGAGGGCGCCGAGCACCGCGCCCACTGTGTCGGGGGTCAGCGCGCCGGTGGGGAGGTCGGGCCGCTCCAGGGGCTGCTCCTCCGGCTCCTCCGCCGGGCCGACGAGGTCGGCGAGCCGGGCCAGGGCGTCGACCACGTCGTCCGCGCCCTCGGCGAGCACGTGCACCTGGCACCCCTCGGGGACCAGGCTGCTGGGCCGGTCGGGGTAGGCGAAGAACTCCACCGGCGGCCGGGCGCCGGCGAGCACGAGGTGCCGGACGCCGGCCAGCCGCTGGGCGACCTGCTGCCCGGCCCGGGGCAGGCGCTCGACCGGCGGCAGGCCCGCCCCGCGCTCCAGCCTGGCCGGGAAGGTCTCGCAGTGCAGCCGGGCGCCGGTCGCACGGGCGACCCGGCTCGCCGCCCGCAGCCCCGGTGCCCGCGTCGCCGCTCCGCCCACGAGGACCGCGCAGGGCTCACCGGAGGTCAGCAGCCCCGCGAGCCGGGTGACGACGTCGTCCGGCACCGCCCGCGGCCTGCCCGGCTCGGGGGTCGCGGCGGGCTCAGCGCCCTCGGACCAGGAGACGTCGGCGGGCAGGACGAGCGTCGCGATCCCGCCGGGGGCCGTGCGGGCGGCGGCGATCGCCTCCGCCGCATCGGCTCCGACGTCCGCCGCCCGGCCGGAGCGGCGCATCCACGCCGACACCGTGCCGGCGAGCGCGTCGATGTCCGACTCCAGCGGGGAGTCGTACTCCTTGTGGTACCCGGCGTGGTCGCCGACGACGGTGACCATCGGCGTCGCCGCGCGGCGGGCGTTGTGCAGGTTGGCCAGCCCGTTGGCGAGACCCGGGCCGAGGTGCAGCAGGACGCCGGCCGGCCGGTCGGCCATCCGGCCGTAGCCGTCCGCGGCCCCGGTGGCCACGCCCTCGAACAGGCAGAGCACGCCCCGCATCCCGGGAACGGCGTCGAGCGCGGCGACGAAGTGCATCTCCGAGGTGCCCGGGTTGGCGAAGCAGACGTCGACCCCGCCGTCCACGAGCGTGCGGATGAGGGCGCGGGCGCCGTTCACGCCACCACCCCCGCGCGGCCGGTGCGGACGTGGGCTGGATCACGCTGGGCACCCATAGGGGGCACCGTACGCGGGCCGGCAGCGTCCGGACGGACGGGTCAGCGGCGGGTGCGGGTGGCGGCCGAGACCCGTGCGAGGGCATCGGTGACGACGGCGGCGTCGTCACCCAGCAGGCTCAGCAGGTGCGCGACGAGCTCGTCGTGCGTGGTGCGGGCCGCGGCCACCCGTTCCCGCCCCGCGGTGGTCAGCCGGGCGTGCAGCAGCCGCTTGTCGGCCTCCACCCGTTCGCGGATGACCAGTCCCTGGGCGACCAGCCGGTTGATGGTGCTGGTGACCCCGGGCCGGGAGAGGCCGACCGCTTCGGCCACCTCCCCCATGGAGGCCCGCTCCCCCGGCGACTCGGCGATGCGGCGCAACGCCTCGAAGCCGGTGAGGGAGAGGTCGTGGTGGCGGTGGAGCGCCGAGTCGACCCGCCGGGTGATGCGGTCGTGCACCTGCACGATGCGCAACCAGGTCTCGGCGGGGCGGGGAGCGACTCCGGGAAGAGCGGCAGCATCCCGGGGGACACCGCGCGCGAGCGCGTCCTCGGACCGTGGCACCCGCTCAGACTCCCCGGATCACGCGCCGGTGAAACCGAACTCAGACGGCGGAGATCGAGCCCACGGCGCGCCGCCCGGCGTGCTGGCGCCCGGCGACCGAGACCAGCCCGCCGGCGGTGGCCACGAGCGCCACCGCTGCGACCGCCAGGGAGGCCAGCGACACCACGCCCCGGGCGGGCGCGGCCTCCTCCACGGCGGCGGCGACCTGCAGGGCGACGCCGGTCCGCACCGCGGAGTCGGCGCCCACCAGGTCGAGGGTGGCGGGGCCCGCCGCGGCGCCCTCGGGGATGCGCACGTCGACGCGGACCTCGCCGGCGAGGTTCGCGGTCGCCGTGGCCAGCACGGTCTCGCCGCCGTGGAACACGATGCTCACCTGCTCCCCGGGGTTGAAGCCGGCGCCGCGCAGCACCACCGTGCCACCGGGCTGGACCTGGGGGAGGCCGCCGCCCGGTCCGCCCGCCGCGAACGCCCCGACGTCGCCGGAGGTGCGCGTCGGGGTGCCCGTGGTCGTGGTCCCGGAGCCCGTCGGGGTGCCCGTGCTCGGCGGGGAACCGGGCGTCGTCGTGGTGCCGGGGGTCCGCGGCGCGGTGGTCCCCGGGAGGGTGGATCCCGTGGTCGGGCCGCCGGTGGTCGGGGCGCCGCTGGTCGTGGGCGCCGGTTCGGACGGCTCGACCGTGGCCGTCGGCGGCGCCGGTGGGGGCGGCGGCGGAGACAGGGCGACCTGGCAGTCCTCGACCGTGGGCCGGGTGAGCGTGTAGTCCGCCAGCTCGTCGACGTAGGTCCGGCCCGACCCGTCGCGCGCGGTGAACTCCAGCCGCGGGTCGATCGTCTCGCCGGGGGCGACGTCGTCGGTGCGCAGCACCACGCTGCCCAGGGGCGCGAGCGTGGCCTCGTCCTCACCGGACGGCGTCCGGGTGGTGGCCAGGCGCACACTGTAGGGAGCGGTGCCGGCGACGACCTCCACCACGATCCCGCCCGGGTGGCAGCTGGGGCCGTGGGTGACGCGGGCGTCGGGCCGGGTGGGGTCGTCGAGCGCCTGCGCGGGGGCAGCCGTGGAGACGGCGAGGCCGAGCAGGACGACGAGGAGGCCGGTCACGACACCGGCGGGGAGGGCGCCGCGGACCACCCGGGCCGACGTCGTCCGCGTCTGCCCGGTGATCCGCTCGAAGCTGCCGTTCAGCCCGCTCTCCCCTTTGCGATGCACTCGAGTTCCAGATGATGACGGAAGTGACGCTTCGTTGCTAGCCCGTTACGCGCGTGTCGGGCGTGTCGTGCGGCGTGTCTGGATCGACCCGCCGTCCACCCGTTCGGGGGAACCGCCGGACGCCCGTTCGTCATCCCCGGCGAGCACGCGCACTACCCGGATCCCCCGCTCCTCACCCACGGGACTTCGCCACCCCGGCGCCCGCCACCACGCGCCCCGGGCCTCCGGTCGGCCAGGACCGGGTGCGGACCAGGCAACGAGCCCCGGCGCGACCGCGCCCCTCCTCCTGCCGCCATGAGCATGGTCACTACGGTGACCGCGTGGACGAAGCGGGTGCGGGCCGACGGCGGCAGAACGAGGTGTACCGGGCCGGGGTGTACGGCCGCTCCCCGCGGGTGCCGGTCGGCGTCCGGCGGCTGCAGGAGCGCGCCAAGCGGGTCCTGGACGCCCGCGCCTACGCCTACGTCGCGGGCGGAGCGGGCGACGAGGTGACCCAGCGGGCCAACCGGGCAGCGTTCGACCGGTGGGCCGTGGTGCCGCGGGTGCTGCGCGACGCGAGCGTCCGCGACACCTCGGTGGAGCTGTTCGGGCGCCGGCTCCCCGCCCCGCTGCTGCTCGGCCCGGTGGGCGCACTGGAGCTGGTGCACCCGGAGGCCGACCTGGCCGTCGCCCGCGCCGCCGCCGCCACCGGCGTGCCGATGGTCTTCTCCAACCAGGGCTCGCGGTCGATGGAGGAGTGCGCGGCCGCGATGGGCGGGTCGCCGCGGTGGTTCCAGCTGTACTGGTCGACGTCCGACGAGCTCGTGGAGAGCCTGGTCCACCGGGCGGAGACCGCCGGTTGCGAGGCCCTGGTGGTCACCCTCGACACGACGATGCTCGGCTGGCGCCCGCGCGACCTCGACCTCGGGCACCTGCCGTTCGCCCTGGGCAAGGGCATCGCGCAGTACACCTCCGACCCGGTGTTCCGCCGCCTGGTCGAGGAGCGCGCCGCGGCCGCCGGCCCCCGCGAACCACAGCCCCGGCCCACCCCGGCGGCGGTCAAGGCGCTGGTGACGATGGCGCGGGCCTGGCCCGGGTCGTTCCGCGACAACCTGCGCTCACCGCTGCCCCGCGCGGCCGTGGAGACCTTCCTGGCCATCTACTCGCGGCCGTCGATCAGCTGGGCCGACCTGGCCTGGCTGCGCTCCCGCACGAAGCTGCCGATCCTGCTCAAGGGCGTGCTGCACCCCGACGACGCGCGGCGCGCGCTGGACGAGGGCATGGACGGCGTGGTCGTGAGCACGCACGGCGGGCGCCAGGTCGACCGGTCGATCGCCGCGCTCGACGCGCTGCCCGACGTCGTCGCGGCCGTGGGCGACCGGGCGCCGGTGCTGCTCGACAGCGGCATCCGCAGCGGCGCCGACGTCTTCACCGCCGTCGCCCTGGGTGCCCGCGCGGTGCTGCTGGGCCGGCCGTTCGCCTGGGGTCTCGCGCTGGCCGGCGAGGCGGGTGTGCGGCAGGTCGTCGAGGACGTCGTCGGCGAGTTCGACCTGACGCTGGGGCTGACCGGGCACACCGCCGTCGACCAGCTGACGCCGGAGGTCCTGCGCCGCGTCGGCTGACGGACGCTCCGGCGCCGCGGGTTGACGCCGCCTGTGGCCTGGGTCACAGTGGGAACCGGGCGGGGGCAGCCGGGAAACAGTGGCTACCCACTGCTGGGTAGACCGACCAACGCGGCCAGACCGTCAGGACCGGCCCCCCGCCCCCACTCCTACTGCACCGCGTCCGGCGGCGGGTCCGCCGTCTCCGGGGTCGGCGGCTCCGCGGGCGGCTCCGTCGGCGTCTCCGGCTCCGTCGGCGGGTCGGGCTCGGTCGGCGGCGGAGGCGGTGGCTCCGGCCTCGTCGGCGGCGGGGGCGGCGGCTCCGGCGTCGTCGGCGGGTCGGGCTCCGTCGGCGGCGGAGGCGGCGGAGGCGGCGGCTCCGGGCTCGGCGGCGGAGGCGGCGGCTCCGGGCTCGGCGGCGGAGGCGGCGGCTCCGGGCTCGGCGGCGGAGGCGGCGGCTCCGGGCTGGGCGCGGGTGGCGGCGGCGGAGCGGGGGCCGGGGACGGCTCGGGCGCGGGCCGCGGCGCCGGGGTCGGCGTGGGGCGCGGCGGGTTCCAGCGGGCGCCGTTGCTGACCAGCACCGTCACCGTGTCACCGCGCTGGAGGAGCGTGCCCGGCGCGGGGTCGACGCCGACGACGGTGCCCGGGCGGAGCGCGCTGCTGACGCGGACGAACGAGGCACCGAGGTCCCGGGCGGCGAGCAGCTGGCGGCAGCCGGCGGCGGACCGGCCGGGGCAGCCGGCGGGCACCCCGGCCCGGGTCCCCTCCACGAACTGCGGGTCGGCCGGCGGGAAGGGCACCGGCTCCCGGGTGCTCAGGACCGGCTGCATGGCGTCGTGCCAGATCTGGGCACCCTTGCCGCCGCCGAAGCCGCCGACGTCCTGGTTCTCCACCGGGTTGTAGACCATCACGCTGGCCGAGACCTGGGGCGTGTAGCCGACGAACGCGATGGAGAAGTTGTCCTGCGTCGTCCCGGTCTTGCCGGCGATCTGGTGGCCCGGCACGTACGCGCGGCGGCCGGTCTGCCCGGGGTGGCCCGGCTCGACGTCCTTGCGCAGCGCCTGGTTCAGCGTGTTCGCCAGCCCGGGGGCGACGACCTCCTCGCAGCGCGGGCCACCGAGCGGCTGCCCGTCCTCGCCCAGCACCGGCTCCCCGGAGCGGTCGAGCACGCGCTGCACCGGCATCGGCTCGCAGCGGGTACCGCTCGCGGCCAGCGTGGCGTAGGCGTTCGCCAGGTCCAGCGGGCTGGTGGCCTCGGCGCCGAAGGTGAACGACCCGCGGTTCTCGGCGACGATCTGGTCGGCGACGGGGTCGAGGGAGCGCAGGCCCAGGCGCTGGGCCATGCGCACCGGCGCCTCCACGCTGCCGAGCTGGTCGGACAACGCGAGGAAGTAGGTGTTGGAGGACATGTAGAGCGCCTGCTCCATGTCCAGCGTCGCCCGGTAGCGGCCGGCGTTCTCGACGTCGTAGGGGCCGTCGCCGTCCCGGTAGACCGTCGACTCGTAGAGGTCGGAGGTGGTGATGCGGTGCTCCAGGCCGAGACCCTGCTCGAGCGCGGCGGCGGCGGTGAAGACCTTGTACGTCGACCCGGTGCCCTGCCCGGCCGCGACGTTGAGGTTGACCATCGTCTGGGTGGGGTCGCCCTCGTCGGCGCCGTAGGTCCGGTTGACCGACATCGCCAGCACCCGGCCGGTGCCCGGCTCCACGGCCGTGTAGATGCCCGCGCGCGGGTCGTCGGGCGCCAGGGTCGCCAGGACGGCGGCGTCCCCGGCCTGCTGCACGGCGGGGTCCAGCGTCGTCTCGATGGTGAGCCCCCCGGTCTCGATCGCCTCCTCGTCGAGCCCGAGCGTGCCGGTCAGGTAGCTCATGGCGTAGTCGCAGAAGAAGCCGCCGATCCGGGCCTCCTGGCAGCCCCGCGGTGGCCCCTCGCCGGGCGTGGGGACCACCGGTTCGCTCCGGGCCTCCTCGACCGCGGCGGGATCAGCCATCCCGAGCTCCGCCATGCGCGCGAGGACGACGTCGCGGCGCTGGGTGGCCCGGTCGGGGGCCACGAACGGGTCGTACTGCGCGGGGCTCTGCACCAGGCCGGCGAGCGTGGCCGCCTGGGCGAGGGTCAGTGCGTCCGGCGCCACGCCGAAGTAGGTCTCGGCCGCGGCGGCGACCCCGTAGGCACCGGCGCCGAAGTAGACCCGGTTGAGGTACCGGGTGAGGATCTCGTCCTTGGTGTAGTCCTGCTCCAGGGCGAGGGCCAGTTGGGCCTCCCGGAGCTTGCGGGCCACGCTCTCGTCGGTGGCGGCCTGCCGGCTGTCGGGGTCGGTGGCCGACTGCAGGCGGATCTGCTTGACCAGCTGCTGGGTCAGCGTCGAGCCGCCCTCGACCACCTCGCCGGCGGAGATGTTGCGGACCAGCGCACGGGCGAGCCCCTTGCCGTCGACGCCACTGTGGTCGAAGAACCGGCTGTCCTCGATCGCGACGAGCGCGTCCTTCATCACCGGGGCGATCGCCTCGGAGGGCACCACCGTGCGGTTGCGCCGGTAGAACTCGGCGATGAGGGACCCGTCCGCGGCGAGCATGCGGGTGTTGCCGGCCGGGGTGCGGTCCAGCAGTTCGTCGTCGACGGGGCGCATCAGGTCGGTGCCGGCGCGGGTGGCGAGAGTGGCGCCGCCCACGAGCGGCAGGGCGAAGCCGGCGAGCAGCGCACCGGCCAGCACGACCGCCATCGCCAGGCCCAGCAGCGCGCGCCACCGGCGAGGGCGCCGGGCGGGCGCTTCCTCGACCCCGGGCAGGGGCAGACCTCCGGAGACGGGACGGGGCGACACGGAACTCCTCGGCACAGGCGACAACGGCGGCGCCCACGCGGAGCGGACCCGTGTTCCTCGGTACCCCGCGAGGTGCGAAGTGCCAGCCGGCGGACCGATCTGTCACACAATCGCAAAGAGCCGCCTCCGCCCCGAACGCAGCTCTGGGGGCCGAGTTCGCGATCTGCGGGCCCTGCAGGACCCCCGGAGCGCGTGCTCGACCCCCAGAGCGGGGAGCGAACGCGGTCAGTCCCCCGCCGGCACCAGCGGCGCCGCAGGCGCCGGCCGCGGGACCGGCACCACGGCCGGCAGCTCGCCGGCCGGCTCGTGCCGGACGGTCGGCAGCCACCCCAGCCACCGCGGCAGGTACCAGTTGCGCTCGCCGAGCAGCTGCATCACCGCGGGCAGCAGCAGCGCCCGGACCACGGTGGCGTCCAGCAGCACCGCCACCGCCAGGCCCAGCCCGATCTGCTTCATGCTCGTCATCGACAGCGTCACGAAGGTCAGGAAGACGAACACCATGATCACCGCGGCGCTGGTGACGACCCCGGCCGAGGACGTGATGCCCTGGGCGACGGCGTCCCGGGTGGCGAGCCCCCGGTCCCGGGCCTCGCGGATCCGGCTGAGGATGAACACGTGGTAGTCCATCGACAGGCCGAAGAGGATGACGAACAGGAACAGCGGGATCCAGTTCACGATCGCCCCGGTCCGGTCGAGGTCGATGAGAGCGGCGCCGATGCCCTCCTCGAAGACGAGCACCATCACGCCGTAGGCAGCGGCCACGCTCAGCAGGTTGAGCACGATCGCGGTGATCGCGACGGTCACCGAGCGGAACGAGACCAGCAGCAGGAGGAAGGCCAGCACCAGGACGAAGCCGAACACCCACGGGGTGCGCTCGGCCATGAGCTCGTCGAAGGCCACCGAGTAGGCCGTGCCGCCGCTGACGACCGCGGTCACGCCGTCCAGCGCGCCGACGGTCTCGGGCACGATCTCGTCGGCGAGGGTCGCGAGGGCGTCGCGGGAGGCCTGCTCCTCGCCGTCGCCGGTGAGCGGCACCCCTACGACGGCGACCGTGCCGGCCTCGTTGGTCTCGACGGCGATCGGCTCGTTCATCTCCCCGCTGGCCAGGGCGCGCTCGCGCAGCTCGGCGATCGCGGCCTGCACCTGCGGGGCGGCGACGTCGGGCGCCTCGATGACCACCTCGGCCGGTGAGGGTCCGCCGGGGAACGCCTCGGTGATCCGGTTGTAGGTCTGGATCACCGCGAGGTCCTGCGGCAGGTCCTGGACGCCCTCGGCACGGAGGTCCATCGACGCCGCCGGGACGGCCAGCCCGACGAGGACACCACCGGCGACGACGGCGGCGACCAGCGGCCGGCGGAGCACCGCCCCGAGGACGACGGGCCAGAAGCGGCCGGGCCGGTCGGCGGCGCGCCGGCGCAGGAACGGCAGCCGGCCCTTCTCCACCCGGTCACCGAGCCACGCCATCATCGCCGGCAGCACGGTGAGCGAGCCGAGCACCGAGCAGGCGACGACCAGGATGGTGGCGGAGGCGACGCCGGTGAAGACCGAGAAGCCGGTGAGGAACATGCCGGCCATCGCGACCATGACGGTGATGCCGGAGATGAGCACCGAGTGCCCGGAGGTCGCGGCGGCGATGTCGAGGGCGTTCACCGGGCCGGCGCCCTTGGCCCGCTCCTCGCGCTCCCGCTTGAGGTAGAAGAGCGAGTAGTCCACGCCGACGGCCAGGCCGATCAGCAGCATGACGATCTGCGCGGTCTGGTCGACGTGCCAGATCTGGCTGGTGAGGCTGAGCAGCCCGAGGGCGCCGACGAACGCGGTCAGCGCGAACACCAGCGGGAGGAGGGCGGCGACCAGCGCCCCGAAGGTCAGCAGCAGCACCGCCAGCGTGATCGGGATGGAGAGCAGCTCGGCGCGCTGGAAGTCGGCGTCCAGGGTCTCGTTCAGCGCGAGGTCGGCACTGGTGCCGCCGAACTGCTCGACGCGCACGTCGTCGTGCTCGGCAGCCACCGCGGCGACCGCGGCCTGCACGGGGGCGATCCGCTCGGCGGCGTCGTCCGGGTCGCCGGCGAGGTCGAAGGTGACCAGGGCGGAGCGGCCGTCGGCGGAGACCAGCGGAGCGCCGTCGAGCGGGCTGACCAGGTTCGTGACCTCGGGGGTGCCTCGCAGCCCGTCGACGAGGTCGGTGAGCGCGGCGGTGCCCGCGGCCTCGGGGACGTCGGCTTCGCGCTGCACCAGGACCATCTCCGCGGCCGGCTCCTCCCAGCCGTGGTCGGTGAGGATCTGCTGGGCCCGGGCGGGCTCGCCGAGGGTCTGCTCGGCCGAGGTCAGCTGGGCCTGCGGCACGAACGAGCCGAGGGCGACGGCGGCCACCACGAAGGCCAGCCAGCCGAATACCGCCGTCTTCCGGTGCCGGGCGCTCCAGCGTCCGACCCGTCCCGCGAGGTTGCGGGATCCATCCATCGTCGTCTCCTGTCCGAGTGCGGGTGTCCGCAGGCCGACCTGCTGGTCACGAGCGCGCGCGCCCATCCCGCCAGCTGGTCGGGCGGGGGTCGGGGCGGCCCGACCGTCGGGGCGCGGCTCGTCGGCGGAGAGACTTCCGGAGGAGGCAGGACCGAACATCAGGGAAACCCCTGAGCCCGTCCCTGATCTTGATCGAGGCCCGGCCAGGGTCCGCCCCGTGCCCTCACCCGGACGGGGGAGAACCGCGCCGCACCGCACGACAGCGCCTTCACCTGCGTCTTTCACGTGCCGACGGGTGGACTGACCGGTTCCGCCGACGGCGGGCCGCTTCCTCCGGAGGCCTGTCCCCCAACCACGGACCAGCCCTGTCCAGCGAGCGCACAGGAGGGCATCAGTGCACATCGTCGAGGCCAACAAGCCGAGCCGCACCGAGGGGCAGTTCGGGCCGACTCTGGCGGGGTCGCAGGGACTCCTCATCCTGTGCCCGTTCGTGTCCCAGGGCGGCCGCACCCGGGAGCTGGACGGCATCGCCATCACCCCGCACCGCATCACGGTCATCGAGGGCAAGGCCACCCAGATGAAGGGCCACCTCATCCCGGCGCTCAACGGGCCGTGGACGATCGGCGGGGAGCCGGCCGACTTCGCCGGCGACAAGAACCCGTACGTCCAGGCCCGCCAGGCCGCGCAGCTCCTCAAGGCCGCCGCCGTGGACGCACGGGTGCCGTCGCTGCCGTTCATCCACTTCGGGGTGGCGGTGGCAGGAGAGGGCTTCTGGACCGCTGGCTACGAGGTCAAGCTGGGCGACGGCAAGGTCGTCATGATGGAGAACCTCGCCAACCTCGCCTCGCCGGTGGACGTGGGTGACTGCAACCACGACGTGACCATCGACACCGCGACGGCGTTCCTCCGAATGCTGGGACTGTCGGTGGACGAGGCCACGCTCCGCGCGGAGGGCTTCCTCACCGCCCCCGAGGCGGCCGCAAAGCGGTCCCGCGAGGAGCAGGCGGGGCAGGAGTGGCGGCAGGGCAACGAGGCGCGGTACGCAGAGCTGAAGGCGGAGCTGCAGAGCCACAACTGCCCCTGCGGGGTGCCCATCGAGTCCCTCAAGGGCGACGAGGTCGTGCAGCACTACAAGGAGCACACCAGGGAGCTGCGCGACGAGCTGCACAAGCTGGCCTTCTACGTCGGCAAGCGGTCCTTCAGGGGTGAGCGGGAAACCTTCCGCACCGTCTGGTACGGGGTGCTGCCGGACTCCGAGCTACCCCACGGGGTGCGACGGGCCAGGCAGGAGGGGCGGGCGGTGGCCCCGCCGTCCCAGGCCGTGCAGCGTCGCCGACAGAGCCGCAGGCGGCTCCGCTCCATCCCCGGGCGGCTGGCGCTGGCCGCGGTCACCGTCCTCGTGCTGTACGTCGGGAGCCTCATCTTCCCGGACCAGACCACCCTCCTGGGCACGGTGGGTTTCTTCGTGCTGGTCGGCACGGCGGCGTCGGTGTACGACAAGACCGTGGGGGCCAGGCAGCGGTACGCCGCGTTGCGGCGCGAGGCGGAGCAGGAGATGGCTGCGGAGCGGTACCGCAACTATCTGGACTCCCCGGAGGCCCGTAAGGAGGCGCAGCGCCGGCGCACGGCTCGGGCGCTGGGGCACAGGTACTAATGGGGGTCGTGGGCTGGGCGTACTAGTGGGGGTCCTGGGCTGGGCGCTGTGGCGCGGCAACCGCCGCCTCAACGAGTCGATGGAGCGGGAGCGGCTGCACCAGAACGCCCTCGCCACGCGTGGCTCACCTCCCCGGAGGCGAAGGAGCGGGCCGAGCTGGGGCGGCGGGAGTACTGGCTCAACAGGGGCGGACGGGAAGCAGGCCACATCCGTCCCCCGATTCCGGCCCGGAAACGAATCTGCCGCGCCGCCCCCGTCGGGGCTGCGCGGCAGATCGGTGTCTCAACCAGACGTGCACCCGAAGGGATTCGAACCCCTAACCTTCTGATCCGTAGTCAGATGCTCTATCCGTTGAGCTACGGGTGCCTGTGTTCAGTTGTCGTGCGCGGAGGCTCCGGGATTTGAACCCGGGATGGGGATTAACCCAAACCGCATTAGCAGTGCGGCGCCATAGACCGGACTAGGCGAAGCCTCCCGGGGCTCGAGTCACCTCGTAACCACCGAGGAGAGAGACTACCAGCGCCGCCGGGCCCGGGTCTCCCGGGGGGTGCCGCGCCAGGCCGCACGGACGAGTGCGACGAGCTCGTGGCCACCAGGCCGCGAGCACCACGAGTTCGTCGCACTCGACGCAGCAGTCAGGCGGCGACCGTCTCCCGCGAGCGGGTGGGGGCCAGCGGGCTGCGGCCGGGCACGAGGGTGACGACGACGGCGGCGGCCGCCCCGGCGCAGGCCAGCAGGAGCGCCCCCGGCACCCCGGACGACGTCTCGATCAGCGCACCACCCAGGGCCGCGCCGATGGCCGAGGCGCCGACGGTGATCGTGGAGAGCCAGGTGAACGCCTCGGTGGTGGCGTGCACCGGCGCGAGCGAGCCGACCAGCGAGTTCTGCACCGTCAGGGTCGGCGCGATCGCCGTCCCCCCGAGGAACAGCAGCACGCCCAGCGCCCACGGGCTGGACACCCAGGCCAGCGGCGCGAGGCCGATCGTGACGCCGAAGAGCAGCCAGCGGTACTGCCGGGGCAGCGACGCACTCATCACCCGCGCCCCGAACCACAGGCCACCGGCGACCGATCCCAGCGACCAGACCGCCAGCAGGACCCCCGAGAGGCCCGGGGAGCCCGTGGAGCCGGCGAACGCCGGGATCGCGACCTCCAGCGCCCCGAACCCCAGCATCACGGCCGATCCGCTGAGCAGCACCCGGGGCATGCCGGGGGCGAGCACGGTGCTGAAGAGGCCGGCGGTGGGCGCCGCCGCGGGCACCCACGACCGGGCGGCACGGGCGACGCCGAGCGCGCCGACGACGGCCAGCGCGCCGGCGAGCCCCACGGCCCACGCCGGCGCGGCCAGCACCGCCAGCGCGGCGACCAGCGTCGGGCCGACGACGAACACCAGCTCGGTGGCCGTGGCGTCGAGGGCGTAGGCGGTGGAGCGGACGCGCGGGTCGGTGCGCGACCACAGGGCGCGGACGGTGCCGGAGACCAGCGGCGTGCTGGCGCCGGCCAGGGCGGAGGCGGCCACGACGGCGGTGTCCGGCGCGCCGCCGAGGGTCACCGCCACCAGCAGGGCGAGCAGCAGCGGGTAGAGCGCCGACTGCGCGAGCAGGATGCGGCGGGGTCCCTTCCGGTCGGCGAGGCGGCCGAGGACCGGCGCCATCACGGCCGACGCGATGCCGAGGGTGGCCGCGGCCAGGCCGGCGATCGCGTAGGAACCGGTCTGCTGCTGCACCATGAGCAGCAGCGCGAGCGGCACCATGGACGACGGCAGACGGCCGGCGAAGCCGGCGAGGAGGAGCACCTTGGCGGAGGGAAGCCGCCAGACGGCGAGGTAGGCACGCACGCTTGCACTCGTTTCGCACTGCAGGGGAAGGAAGAGTAGGCGGTCAAAGAGCGTTGACCGCCTACGCAGTCCCGAGACTAGGGACAGATGAGTAGGGAGTCAATTGGACTACGACACCTACGGGTCGACCGCGGTCGAGCTGGCCATCGCCCTGGCCAACGCCGACCTGGCGCCCGAGGACGGGATGGCGCGCTTCCTGGCGGCCCACGACGAGTGGTTCACGCCCGGCACCTCGCTGGACCTCACGCCGGCCGACGCCCAGAAGGCCGCCGCCACGGCGCAGCTGGTGCGCGCCGTCGCGCTGGCCGAGTCGCAGCCCGACGTCCTCGCCCGGCTCAACGAGCTGCTGGCGCTGGCCCGGCCCCGTCCCTACGCCACCGACCACGACGGCGACCTGCACCTGCACTACGCCCGCCCCGACGCCCCGGCCCTCGAGCAGCTGACGACGACGGTCGCGATGGGCCTGTCGCAGGTGGTGGTGCAGCACGGCTGGCAGCGCCTGGGCGTGTGCTCGGCCGAGGGCTGCGACGACGTCTACGTCGACACCTCGCGCAACGCCAGCCGCCGCTACTGCTCCAACACCTGCGCCAGCCGCTCGACCGTGGCCGCCTACCGGGCCCGCCGGAGGTCCTGACCCCGCCCCGAATGATCAGGTGACCTGGTCATTCGGGGTCCTGGCTCACCATCGACACCGAGCCAGGACCCGGAACGATCAGGTGGGCTGATCATCGACGCGGCGGCTAGCGTCCGGGCGTGCCCATCCCCCGCGACGTCGACGCGCGGCTGCACGCCTGGATCGGCGGGTTCCCGACCACCCCGGCCGACCGCTGGCTGCGCCACCTCTCGGCCGCGGCCGACCACGGAAAGCTGTGGCTGCTGCTCGCGCTCGCGCTGGGCGGCCGCCCCGGCCGGCTGCGGCGCGGCGCCCTCCGCGGGGTGGGGTCGATGCTGGTCACCAGCGCGGTGGTCAACGCCGTCCTCAAGCCGGCGTTCGGCCGGGTGCGCCCGGATCTGGCGAACCTTCGCACCGAACGCCGGCTGCGCCGCGAACCGGGGAGCCTGTCCTTCCCCAGCGGGCACTCGGGCTCGGCCGCTGCCTTCGTCACCGGGCTGGCCCTGGAAGCACCCGCGGCCGGAGCCGGGCTCGCCCCGCTGGCGCTGGCCATCGGCTACTCGCGGGTGCACGTCGGCGTGCACTACCCCGGGGACGTGCTGGCCGGGCTCGCGGTGGGCGGCGCGGTCGCCGCGGCCGGCCGGCGCGTCCGGCGCTGAGCGGCCGGGCCGGATGACCCGCCGGACCGGCTGCGTGAGAAGCCCACGGGCGGTGTGCGAAGGTGGCTCGCCCACCGACCGTCGGAGGCGCTGACGGGAGGACCGCGGTGACGCAGGGCTACCGCGCACCGGTGCCCCAGCGGGCCATCGCCCGGGGCTTCCGGCACCCGGGGCGGGTCATCGCCGGAGCGTTCCTGCTCGCGATCGCCGTGGGCACCGCGCTGCTGTCGCTGCCGCTGGCGACGCCGGGGCCCGGCCGCGCCGACCTCCTCACCGCGCTCTTCCACGCGACCTCCGCCGTCTGCGTCACCGGGCTGGTGACCGTGGACACCGGCACCTACTGGTCCGGCTTCGGGCAGGCCGTCATCCTGGGGCTCATCCAGGCGGGTGGGCTGGGGATCATGACCCTGGCCAGCCTGGTCGCGCTGCTGCTCTCCCGGCGGCTGGGTCTCCGCGCACGCCTGATCGCGCAGGCCGAGACCAAGTCGTTGTCGGCGGCCGACGTGCGCCGGGTGATCGTCCGGGTCGTGCTGTTCAGCCTCGCCTGCGAGGCGGTGGCGGCGGCGGTGCTGACCACCCGGTTCGCCCTCGGCTACGACCAGCCGGCCCCCGCAGCTCTGTACAGCGGGGTGTTCCACGCGATCTCGGCATTCAACAACGCCGGCTTCGGACTCCACGCGGACAGCCTGGTGCGCTACGTCGGCGACCCCTGGGTGAGCCTGACGATCGCGGCGGCGGTCATCGTCGGCGGCTTGGGCTTCCCGGTCGTGTTCGAGCTGGTCCGGTCATGGCGCCGGCCGCGGACCTGGTCGGTGCTCACCCGGATCACGGTGATCGTCACGGCCGCGCTGCTCGTCGTCGGCACGGCCGGCTACCTGCTCGCCGAGTGGCGGAACCCCCGGACGCTCGGTCCGCTCGGGTTCGGCGACACCGTCATGGCGGCCTTCGTCGCCGGGGTGATGCCGCGCACGGCGGGGTTCAACAACCTCGACATCGCCGCGCTGCAGCCGGAGACGCTGCTGCTCACCGACGCGCTGATGTTCATCGGCGGGGGCAGCGCCGGCACCGCCGGCGGGATCAAGGTGACGACGTTCGGGTTGCTGGCCTACGTGCTCTGGGCGGAGCTGCGCGGGGACGTCGACGTCGAGGTGGGCCGCCGCCGGGTGCCCCCGACGAACCAGCGGCAGGCGCTGGCGGTGGCGCTGCTCGGCATCGGGGTGGTCACCGTCGCCACGTTCGCGATGGAGGCGCTGACCGACTTCTCCTTCGAGCAGGTGCTGTTCGAGACCGTCTCGGCGTTCTCCACCGTCGGCCTCTCCACGGGCATCACCGCGGCCCTGCCGCCGGGCGCCCAGCTGCTCGTCGTCCTGCTCATGTTCGTCGGCCGGATCGGCCCGCTCACACTGGCCTCTGGCCTGGCCCTGCGGGACCGCGCCCGGCCCTACCAGCTCCCCGAGGAGAGGACCATCGTTGGCTAGTCACAGGGACCCGGTCGCCGTGATCGGGCTGGGCCGGTTCGGCACCGCCCTGGCCACGGAGCTGGCCGGCGGCGGCACCGAGGTGCTGGCGATCGACCACCGGCCGGAGATCGTCCAGCGGCTCTCCGGCCAGCTGGGGCAGGTGGTCGTCGCCGACGGCACCGACCTGGACGCACTGCGGCAACTCGGTGTGGGCGAGTTCCGCCGGGTGGTCGTGGCCATCGGCACCGACCTGGAGGCCAGCATCCTGACGACGTCGCTGCTGGTCGAGCTGGAGATCGCCGACATCTGGGCCAAGGCCCTGAGCAGCCAGCACGGCAAGATCCTGGAGCGGATCGGCGCCCACCACGTGGTGTTCCCCGAGCACGAGATGGGCGAGCGCGTCGCGCACCTGGTCTCCGGCCGGCTGCTGGACTGGGTGGAGCTGGACCCGCAGTGGGTGTTCGCCAAGACGAAGCCGCCGCGGGAGATCGTCGGGGTGCCGCTCGGGGAGACCGGGCTGCGCAGGCGGCACCGGGTCACCGTGGTGTCGGTCAAGCCGGAGGGCGACGAGGCCTACACGCACGCCGCCGTCGACACGGTGCTCACCTACGGCTCGACGATCGTGATCGCCGGCCGGCCGCGGGACGTCGAGCGGTTCGTCGACCTCCAGTGAACCCCCGGGTCAGCCGCTGCCGTAGGTGATCAGGCCGACGGCGAACAGCGGCAGCGCCACGAAGAGGAAGACCCCGAGCGCCGTCAGCGGCTCGTCGCCGCCGGACTCCTCCTGGCCCGGCCCCTGGCCGAGGAAGGCGCGCGCCTCGGCGGTGGCCAAGCGAGGCGCGAGCGTGCCACCGACGAGCGCCAGCAGGCCGGCGACCACCATCAGCGAGAGCGCGAAGCGGCTGCGGAACCCCTCGTCGGCCACCACCGCCCACACCCCGCCGGCGAGGGCCGCGGTCAGGCCCGCGACCGCGAGCATGGCGACGACCTGGCGGATCGCGGCGGCGACGGGCACCAGGTGACCCTAGGGCAGCGATCCGGATTTCCGGCACCGCAGAGTCCCCGCGCGCCGCCGACGAGCAGCCCGTGCACCCCGGGGCACCGGTACGGTCCGCACCATGGCGGAGCCGACGAAGCCCCCGGAGAAGGACTGGCAGCAGGGCACCGGCCTGGCCCTGGGGCTGGCCCTGGGCGCGGGGCTCGGGCTGTCGCTGTTCGAGAACCCGGGCGTCGGCGCGGGCATCGGCCTGGCCGTCGGCGTCGCGATCGACGCCGCCATGCGGCGGAGGACGCGGGACTGATCCGCTGCGGTGACGCCCGGTCGACCCGGGCCGAGGGGTAGCCGGGCACGTCGCGGCAGGTGGAGACGGGACGCCCGAGTTGCGCCGCGTGATTGCCGGATGGATCTTCCGGGCAGTGCACGCTGCGACTGCCCAGTGGCATCGAGGAAAGAGGTCACCATGCTCGTTCGCCGGATCGCCCGGCCCCTGCTCGCCGCGCCCTTCATCTACGGGGGGATCAGCACGCTGCGCCAGCCGCAGGACCGCGTGCCGGGCGCCACCCCCGTGGTGGAGAAGATCGCCGAGACCGCCGACAAGCAGCTCCCGGTGGAGCTGCCCCGTGACGTCGAGCAGTGGGTCAAGGTCGACGCCGCCATCAAGGTGGCCGCCGGTTCGCTGTTCGCCCTGAACAAGTTCCCGCGGCTGACCGCCATCGCGCTGTCGGCGTCGGTCGTCCCGACGACGCTGGCCGGGCACCGGTTCTGGGAGCACGACGACCCGAAGGAGAAGTTCGGGCAGCTCTCGAACTTCCTCAAGAACACCGGCCTGTTCGGCGGGCTGCTGCTGGCCGCCGTCGACACCGAGGGCAAGCCGTCGGTGGGCTACCGCGCCAGGCGGGCGGCGAAGCGGGCCGCCGACGCGACCGAGAAGAACTACGAGAAGGCCTCCAAGCGCGCCGTCAAGGCGCAGAAGAAGGCCTCCCGCAAGGCCGGCAAGAAGACCGGCAAGGGCGCCCTCAAGGCGCTTCGCTGAGCGCTCCGCTCCCGCCCGCGGCCGCGCTCCGGAGGATCGCCTTCCTCCTGGAGCGCGCCCGCGAGGCCAGCTACCGCGTGGGTGCGTACCGCACCGCCGCGGCGGTGGTCGACGGCCTGGACGAGGCCGAGCTGGACCGCCGCATCCGCACCAACACGCTGAAGGACCTCAAGGGCATCGGCCCGAAGACGGCGACGGCGGTCGCCCAGGCCCACCGGGGCGAGGTGCCCGAGTACCTGGCCGCGCTGGAGGAGACCTACGCCGGGGAGCTGCCGGCAACCGAGGACGTCGCCGCCTTCCGCGCCGCGCTCAAGGGCGACCTGCACGCCCACTCCGACTGGTCCGACGGCGGCAGCCCGATCCGCGAGATGGCCGAGGCCGCGATCGCGCTGGGCCACGAGTACCTGGCGCTGACCGACCACTCCCCCCGGCTCACGGTGGCCAACGGGCTCTCCCCCGAACGCCTGGAGCAGCAGCTCGACGTCGTCGCCGCGCTGAACGAGGAGCTCGCGCCCTTCCGGATCCTCACCGGCATCGAGTGCGACATCAACGTCGACGGCTCGCTGGACCAGACCGAGGAGCTGCTGGGCCGCCTGGACGTCGTCGTCGCGAGCGTGCACTCCGACCTGCGGGCCGAGCGCTCGGCGATGACCGAGCGGATGCTCGCCGCCGTCGCCAACCCGCACACCGACGTCCTCGGTCACTGCACCGGTCGGCTGGTCATCGGCCGGAGGCAACGCGACGGGACGCAGAAGCCGCGGCCGGAGAGCCAGTTCGACGCCGAGGCGGTGTTCTCCGCCTGCGTCGAGCACGGCACCGCGGTGGAGATCAACTCCCGCCCCGAGCGGCTGGACCCACCGCGGCGGCTGCTGAGTCTGGCGGTGGAGCTGGGCTGCGAGTTCGCCGTGGACACCGACGCGCACGCCCCCGGCCAGCTGGACTGGCAGTACAACGGCTGCGAGCGGGCGGTCGAGTGCGGCGTCCCTGTGGAGCGGGTGATCAACACCAGGTCCGCCGAGGACCTGCTGGCCTGGACCGCCGGCTGATCGGTGACCACGGCGCGCTAGGGAACCTATGCGTATCGTGACGACCACGCGTGTGGTCGGTCTTGTCGCGCACCGTTCACCGGGCGGACGCCCGCCCGCCCGGGAACGTGGGTACACCGGTGCCCGGACAGTCTCGGCGCCCGCGCGAACGCGCGGCAGATCCGGATGGAGGTGCTCGGAGGTGGCCCAGCCCGTGTCCACCCAGCAGGTCCACGCGCCGGACGGCACACGGCTCGCCCCGGCGCCCGAGCCGAAGCGCCCCTCCGCGCGGCACGTGCACTGGTTCCGCTGGCGCAGCGAGGACGCCTTCAGCGGCTCGTCGCTCTACGCCTGCCGCTGCGGGCAGGTCCGCCCCTCGCTCTGAGGCGCGGGCGCCCGGCTCAGCGGAGGGGCTCCTCCAGCGGCTGCACGAGCTCCAGGGAGTGGGCGTCGTCCGTCCGGCGCAGCGCCCAGTCGGCCGGGAGCACCAGCCGCGGCGCGACACCGATGAGGACGGCGACCAGGAACGCCACCCCGGCCAGCGCCTCGCCGGACTCCTCGACGAAGGTGGCGGTGGCCCGGAGCGAGTCGGGGGCGACGACGGAGAGGGCGGAGAGCCCGACCGCGGCGACGCCGTAGCCGGCCAGGCTGCCGAGGACGCGGCGCCGGTCACGGCGCTCGGTGCGGCTGAGGAAGAACAGCGCCCCGACGACGGCCAGGGCGACGAGGGCGCTCAGGGTGATGGCGGCGGGCCGGCCGACGGCGGCGTCCAGGGCGGTCACCGTGTCGGCGTGCACGGTGCCCCCGGCCTTGACCGAGGCGATGCCGGCCGCGACCAGCCCGACGGCCAGCCACCAGGTGCGCCGGCCCGGGTTGCGGGCGGCGCCGGCGACGGCGGCGAGGGCGGCGACGGCGAACAGCCCCGCCACGAAGAGACGGGGCAGGGAGAAGGGCGCGTCCATGGAGAGGGCGCGGGCAGCGGTGCCGGTGGCCCCGGTCAGGCGCAGCAGGAAGCCGCTGGCCATGAGCGCCAACGCGGCGGCGGCCAGCCCGACGCCCACCGGGGGCAGCGGGACGGCACGGCGACGGGTGCGCGCGGCGGCGGGCTGCGGTGCGCGAGCCGGCTCCACCCAGGAGGCGGCCGCGCGCTCGTCCGCGTGCCGGATCGTCCGGCCGATGACGACGCCGAGCACGGCGGCGATCGCCATCCAGACGACCAGTCCGCCGATGATCCACGCCCACCACACACGGTGATCATCGGCAGGCGGGGGGCAGACCTTGACCGATCCGTCCTCCGTGTCGGGGGCGACGGGGCGCGGGGGTCAGCTGAGGCGGCTGAGGTGGTCGCGCAGGGCCTCGCGCCAGTGCGCCGGCCGGAAGCCGGCGGCACGGATCTTCGCCAGGTCCAGCACGGAGTTCAGCGGTCTCGGCGCGACGCCGGTGCGCCCGGCGAAGTACTCGGCGGTGCTCACGCGTTGCACGTCGTCGGCGGAGCGGCCGCGGGCGGTGAAGACCAGCGCGGCGACGTCGGCCCAGGACGCGGGCTCGCCGTCGCCGGTGAGGTTGTAGGTGCCGAACGGCGCCCCCGTGCCGACCAGGTGGCGGATGCCGGCGGCGAGGTCGGCGGCGGTAGTGGGCCGGCCGATCTGGTCGTCGACGACCGAGGGGCTGATCCCACGGTCGGCGAGGCCGGCCATGGTGCGCACGAAGTTGCCGCCCTCCCCCACCACCCAGGTGGTGCGCACCAGCCAGTGCCGCTCGACGGCGGCGGCGCAGGCGTCGCCGTCGGCCTTGCTGCGGCCGTAGACCGACAGCGGCGTGGGCGGGAGGTCCTCGGGGATCGGGCCGGGATGGGTGCCGTCGAAGACGTACTCGCTGGAGAGGTGGACCAGCGCCGCGCCGGCCCGGTCGGCGGCGTGCGCGAGGTGCGCGACGGCGTCGACGTTGACCGCGCGCACCGCGGCCAGGTTCGCCGGGTTCTCCGCGGCGTCGACGGCGGTCCAGGCGGCGGCGTTGAGCACGACGTCGACGCCGGTCCAGTCGAAGGCCTGCACGGCGGTGGCGTCGGTGATGTCGAGCGCGGCCCGGTCCAGCGCCACGGCGCCGGGGAACGCTCCGCGCAGCGCACGGCCGAGCTGCCCGCCGGCGCCGACGATGACGGCGTTCACTGCCCCTGGGCCGCGTACTGCGCCTCGACGCCGTCCTTGAGCGGGCGCCACCAGACCGTGTTCTCCCGGTACCAGTCGATGGTGGCTGCCAGGCCGTCGCGGAAGTCGGTGTAGCGCGGCGTCCACCCGAGCTCGGTGCGCAGCTTCGTGGCGTCGATGGCGTAGCGCAGGTCGTGGCCGGCCCGGTCGGGAACCGAGTCGAAGGCGTCGGCCGGCCGGCCGAGCAGCTCGAGGATCAGCCCCAGCACCTCGCGGTTGTTCTTCTCCCCGTCCGCGCCGATCAGGTAGGTCTCGCCGGAGCGTCCCCGGTCGAGCACCGCGTGGACGGCGGAGTTGTGGTCGTCGACGTGGATCCAGTCGCGCACGTTCTCGCCCGCGCCGTAGAGCTTGGGGCGCAGCCCGGCGAGCACGTTGGTGATCTGCCGCGGGATGAACTTCTCGACGTGCTGGTAGGGCCCGTAGTTGTTGGAGCAGTTGGAGATGGTGGCGTGGATGCCGAAGGAGCGCACCCAGGCCCGCACCAGCAGGTCCGAGCCCGCCTTGGTCGACGAGTAGGGGCTGGACGGGTTGTACGGCGTCTCCGGCGTGAACTTCGCCGGGTCGTCCAGCTCCAGGTCGCCGTAGACCTCGTCGGTGGAGATGTGGTGGTAGCGGACGCCGTGCCGGCGCACCGCCTCGAGCAGCGTGAACGTGCCGACGACGTTGGTCTGCAGGAACGGCGAGGGGTCGCGCAGCGAGTTGTCGTTGTGGCTCTCGGCCGCGAAGTGGACGACGACGCCGCAGCGGGCCACCAGCCGGTCGACCAGCTCCGCGTCGGCGACCGAGCCGTGGACGAACTCGATGTCGTCGCGGACGGGCGCCAGGGACGCCTCGTTCCCCGCGTAGGTCAGCGCGTCGAGCACGGTGACCTCGTACTCAGGGTGCTCGCGCAGCGTCTGGTGCACGAAGTTGGCGCCGATGAAGCCGGCACCCCCGGTGACGAGCATGCGCATCGCCTGCTGAACCTCCGCCGTGGATCGCGACCGGACGAGGACCCCGCCCGGTGCCCGCGCCGCGGCGGGCCGTCGTGCAGGGCATGACGGTAGTCGCCCCAGGGGGTGCTCATCGCCGGTTCCCGGCCTCGGCGACCCCGATCGAGGGAGGCGCCCGCTCGCGCCGGACCTCGACCACATGGCCGCGATACCGATCGGTCACGTAACCGACAGTGAGGCCGGGCCGCGCGCCGCCGCTGTTAACCCGCACGCCACCCGATCCCGGTTCCCCTCGCCGCGAGTTGGGCCGAAGGTGTCTCACGGGGCGAGGAACAGGAGGAGGCGCGTGTCCATCGGCCGGGCGGCGGGAGCGCTGTCGGGACCGCACGCCCTCGTCGCGCCGCACGCCGGCCTCCCCGGGCGCGGGGCGTGGCCGCGCCGCCTGCTGTTGGCCGCCCTGCTGTCCCTGGGCGCCTGGCTGCTGCTCGCCGTCTCCGCCGACGCGGCGCGGGCCGACTCCGCCGGCCACACGGAGGGCGACACCTCCGTGGTCGCGCCGCCCGGCCCCGAGGAGCCGCCCCCCGACGTCCCCGCGGACCCCCCGCCCGACGTCCCCGCAGACCCCCCGCCCGACGTGCTGGTGGACCCCTCGCCCGACGTCCCCGCAGACCCCCCGCCCGACGTGCTGGCGGACCCCTCGCCCGACGTCCCCGCAGACCCCCCGCCCGACGTCCCGACGGACCCCCCGCCGGCGGGGCCCCCGGCTACTCCCGCCACCCCGGCCGTGCCCGGGCCGACACCGACCACCCCGGCCGACGGCGACGTCCCCCCGCCCGTGGCGCCGACGCCGCCACCCGCGGAACCGGACGTCACCCCGCCTGCGGCCGACCCGGCACCCGTCGACCCGGCAGCCATCGACCCCGCACCCATCGACCCCGCACCCATCGATCAGTCGCCGCCGGACAGCAAACCCGTCGACGGCGAGCCCACCGACGAGGAGCCCGCCGGCCCCACCGAGGGCGACCTCACCGAGGGCGAACCCAGCGACGAGGAGCCCGCCGGCCCCACCGAGGGCGACCTCACCGAGGGCGAACCCAGCGACGAGGAGCCCGCCGGCCCCACCGAGGGCGAACCGACCGAGAGCGAACCCAGCGACGAGGAGCCCGCCGGCCCCACCGAGGGCGAACCGACCGAGAGCGAGCCCGGCGGCACCGAGCCCACCGAGCCCACCGAGCCCACCAAGGCGGGCACGGAGCTCGCCGGCACGGAGCTCGCCGACACTCAGCCCGCGAACGCCCCACTTCCGGCCACCTCGGCGACCAAGCCGCCGACGGCGCTGCCGCAGAGCGCGCCGACGCCGGACGCCACCGCGCCGCCGTGCCTCCCCGCCGCCGCGGAGACGACCACGACGGGGGCGGCGGCCTCCGCGTCCCCGTCCGCGCGCGGGGCCGGCACCACCCAGCCGGTCACACCGACCCTCACCGCGACCCCGCAGCCCCCCGGCCCGCCGCCCCCGGCCCCGCCACCGGCACCGGTGCGCCCGCCGGGCCAGCACGGCCCTCCGGCGGCGCCGGTCGCACCGGTGCCCGCGAGCGGCCCGGGCGGCCCCGCGTCGGCCACCGCGTCCGGCAGCGGTGGGTTCGGCGCCGGCCACACCGACCACGCGGACTGCGTGCTCGCGGTGCTCGACGCGGGCTTCCCCGCATCTCTCGCCGGCTCGATCCGGACCGCTCGCGGGAACGACGCCGCCCTCCTCGGCCGCGTCGAGGAGCCGGGCGCCAGCCCCGACTGACGGGCGCACGCTCCCCTCTTCGCCCGCCCCGCCGGTCCGTCGATCGGCTCGTCGAACAGTCCATGACTCCGCACGCGCGTCCCGCCCCCGGTGTGCCTCTCTCCCCACCGGGCGCCGGATCGCCGTTCGCACCGCAGGGAACTCACCCGATGAGCAGTGAAGCCATCCCGTCCGAACACCTCACCCACCACCGTGCCGCGCCGCCTCCACGGCTCACGCGGGCCGACCGGCTGCGCGGGGCGGGCACCGCCGCCCGCCGCGCCTGGCGCGGTCCCTACGTCCGCCGCCTGGTCGTGTGGGACGCCGTCTGCGCGTCCGTCGCCGCCGGCAGCGGTCTGCTCGCCCGCTTCCACCCGCCGGACGTCGGTGCCACCAACGCGTCCCTGGCCATCGCCGTCGCCCTGCCCGGCGTCTGGCTGTTCGCCATGGTGGTCGCCCGCAGCTACGAGAGCCGCTACCTGTGGGAGGGGCCGGAGGAGTTCCGCCGCGTCTTCTTCGCCGCCGCGCTGCTGCTCGCCCTCGTGGGCACCGTCTCCTGGGCGCTTAAGCTGGAGGTCGCCCGCGGTTTCGTCGTCGTCGCCCTGCCGCTGGCCACCGCGCTCACCCTCGCCCACCGCCAGGCGCACCGGTCGTGGCTGCGCCGGCAGCGGGCCCGCGGCCGCTTCCAGCAGACGACGCTGCTCGTCGGCCACCGCAACGGCGTGGCCGCGCTCCGGGAGCAGCTGCACCGGGAGGTCGACCAGGGCTACTCCGTCATCGGCTGCTGCCTGCCCGCGCGCTCCGGCACCCGCGGCGGCTCCGTCGGTCTGCCGGTGCTCGGCGGCCTCGACGAGGTGGTCGACGTCGTCGAGCGGTACGAGGTGGACACCGTGGCCGTCCTGCCGTGCCCGGAGCTGGACGGTGCGGCGCTGCGCCGGCTGGGCTGGGAGCTGGAGAAGACGCAGGCCGACCTGCTGCTCGCGCCGTCGGTCTCCGAGGTCGCCGGTCCGCGCATCCGGGTGCGCCCGGTGTGCGGGCTCTCGCTGCTGCAGATGGAGCGGCCCGAGCTGCGCGGCCTCCACCGGCTGGTGAAGGAGTCCTTCGACCGGTTCTGCGCCGTCCTGCTCCTGCTGCTGCTGGCCCCGGTCCTCGTCGTCGCCGGTCTGGCCGTCAAGCTCGACAGCCCGGGGCCGGTGTTCTACCGCCAGGTGCGGGTGGGCCGGGACGGGCACCGGTTCCCGATGCTGAAGTTCCGGAGCATGCACGTCGGGGCCGACCGCCTGGTCACCCGCCTGGCCCCGGTGAGCGACGGCAACGGCGTGCTGTTCAAGATGCGGCGCGACCCGCGGGTGACGCGGGTGGGCCGGGTCCTGCGGCGGTACTCGGTCGACGAGCTGCCCCAGCTGATCAACATCCTCCGCGGGGAGATGTCGATGGTCGGCCCCCGCCCGCCGCTGCCCTCGGAGGTCGAGCGGTACGGGGTGGAGATGCACCGCCGGCTGGTGGTCAAGCCCGGCCTGACCGGGCTGTGGCAGGTGAGCGGCAGGTCCGACCTGTCCTGGACCGACTCGGTGCGGCTGGACATCCACTACGTGGAGAACTGGTCCCTGATGCTGGACCTGATGATCCTGTGGCGGACGGTGGGGGCGGTCCTCACCGGTCGCGGTGCGTACTGAGACGCCGAAGGGGCGGGCGCCGCGCGTCTCGCGCGGCACCCGCCCCTCACGGTCGGGTCAGCGATAACCGGGGCTGACGTACCCGATGCCGACGGAGCCGGCCGGGACGAAGTCACCCGACGCGGGCTTGCCCTGCGTGAGGGTGCCGGTCAGGTTCCCGATCGACGGCCACGAGACGACGCCGTTGCTGATCTTCGCGGGGCAGCTGCGGTCATCGGTCTGCGGCCACACGCTGTAGCCCATGTCCCGGCCGGAGCGCGGGTCGAGGTAGACGTTCTCGAGGGCCAGCGGGTAGGTGTTGCAGTCGATGCGGATGAACTGCCCGCCCCGCTCGATCGGGTTCACCTCGGAGCTGCCGACGTTGGTGTTCCGGATGGTGCCCTTGCCGATGGCGCCGAGGTCCTGGCGGACCTGGATGCCCTGGTAGTTGGTCGTGCCGCTGAGCCGGTCGATCCGGTACTCGCGCACCCCGCCCCACGGCTGGAAGACGTCGGCGTGGTTCACCGAGTAGGTGCCGCGCAGGGCCTCCATGCGGACGTTCTGGATCTGCACGGTGGCCTCGGGGGCGTTCACGGCGATGCCGTCGGCCTGGGAGCCCGGGACGTTGCCGTTGATGAGGACGCCCTCGATGTGCACGGTGCCGGTGCACTTGTGCACGTAGATGGCGCGCTGGTCGTCGTTGCCGAAGCGGGCGGTGGGCGCGACGGTGATCTGCCCGCCCATGATGACCGCGTTGCGGCAGTTGGCGATGGTGATCGGCCCGGCCGGGCGGTCGGCGGGCAGCTTGACCAGGACGTCGCCGCCCCGGGCCCCGATGGTCGTGACCGAGTTGCTCGGGGTGACGTTGGTGACCGGGTAGTTCTGCCAGCCGGCCGGCGGGGCCCAGCTGAGGGCGCCGCTCGCGGGAGCGGCGACGGGCTTCGCGGGGGTGGTCGCGGGCTGCGTGGGCGCGGGAGCCGGGGCAGGGGCGGTGGGAGCGGTGGTCGTCGGGCCGGTGGGGCGCGTGCCGGTCCGGGAATCGGCGACCGGGGCCGGCTGCTCGTTCGGGACCGGAGCCTGCGCCTGGGTGCCGGCGGGGGCGGGGGTGTCGACGGCCGGCGGGGCACCGACGGGGGGCTGCGCGGCGGGGCGGGAGTCCCGGGTCTCCGCGGGCTGCGGGGACTGGCTCGCGACGACGTCGGCCCCCTGGTTCTGCACGAGTGGGTAGCTGAGCGGGAGGATGCCGACCAGGGCGAGGGACAGCTGCGCCAGCCGACGTCGGGAGAGACGCCTGCGGCGGGGCCGGTGGTTTCGCAACTGTCGGTAAGCGGTTCGTGACACGCGACAGAAGGTAGCGTCACGATTACGTAACGCCAAGCCCGATCGAGTGAATTTCTCGGGCTTCGCGCCGAGTCGGCCTCGGCTCTGCTAATCGACTCGCGGCCCGACCTGCGCGGACACCCGCACATGCGGCGAGAAGATTTTTCGGCAGGTTCTGCCCGCGTCGGACCCGGTCCGCTCGCAGCGGTCCGCCTAGGAAGGTCCCATGAC
Source organism: Blastococcus sp. SYSU DS0753 (assembly GCF_054051175.1). Classification (NCBI taxonomy): domain Bacteria; kingdom Bacillati; phylum Actinomycetota; class Actinomycetes; order Geodermatophilales; family Geodermatophilaceae; genus Blastococcus; species Blastococcus sp. SYSU DS0753. Next base: position 29,864 of record NZ_JBJHAT010000014.1, read on the forward strand.
ATGGCTGCTGGTCCTCGCGACCGCCTGGATGACGCTGGCCGGCCTCCTGGCGCTCGTCATCGGCCAGGCGGTCCGCGTGGCCGACCGCCGGCAGACTCCGGGCACCCCGCCGGTGCCGGACTTCGTGCCCGCGGAGTGGACGACCTCCCCGATCACCCCGCGCTAGGAACCGGAGCCGGCGCGCCGGCGGAGGCCCAGGACGCCGAACGAACGCCGCGCGGGACGCCCGGGCCGATCCGCCGCCGGTGCGGAGCCACCCGCGGTCGGGCCCTCCTCGCCGGACGGCCGGCCCTCGGCCGCATGGGCACCGCCACGGTCGACGTGCGCGGCGCCCCCCCGGGGATCGGGCACGGCCGCGTCGTGCAGGGACGGGTGCAGCGCGGCCAGCGCGGCCAGCACCGGCAGCAGCGCCTCGGCCACCGCCTGCCCCATCTCCTCGTGACCCTGCAGGGGCCGGCCGATCGGATCGGCGATGTCGTCGTCCTCCCCGCCGCTGCGCCCGGGGCGCGCCGCGGCCAGGGCGGCGACCAGCGCGCGGACCCGGTCGGCGAAGCCGCCCCCCGCGGGCTGCCGGTCGTCGAGCGCGTCGAGCAGCGCCGCGGCCTCCCGAAGGGTGAAGGTGCGCGCCAGGGCCCGGGGCACGATCCCCAGCACGTCGCGGCGGTGGTCGCGGGTCAGGGTGAGGACCAGGTCGGCGTCGGCGACCATCCCGGGCTCCAGCTGACGGGCCACGAACCCCTCGGGGTCCCCGCCCAGCCCGGACAGGACCAGCGCGCTGTGCGGGTGCATCCGCGAGCCGGCGACCGCACGCGTGCCCGCGCTGACCAGCCGGACGTCGGACACCGCCGGCCCGAGGAGTTCGTGCAGGTAGGCCCGCCCCAGCCCCTGCCCCAGGGCCGACCGGCAGATGTTCCCGGTGCACACCAGCAGGACGGTGACGGGGTTCGCGGGCGGATGCGGGTCGGGCACGGCACCCAGTGTGGGCGGTGCGGGCCGTTCCCGGACACCTCCGATGGGGTGGTTGCGCTGCGCGGGAGGTCGATCCGGAACGCCGGGTACTAGGCTCGCCCGCGACACCGGACGCCGGACGGCGCGCCGGGAACCGACACAGCCGGCGTGCCCACGTCTCACACCAGAAGGGGTCAGCATGCCCCGGAGCGGCTTGAACGAGAGCCTCCGACACGTTTTCCAGCCGGCTCACCGCAGGGTCGCCGGCCTGATGCCCCTTCCTCTCCGGCGGCGATACCTGTACCTGGCCGGGCACGGGCGGCTGCCGCGGCTCCGCGATCCGCAGACGTTCGGCGAGAAGATCAACTGGCGCATCCTCCACGACCGGCGCCCGTTGCTGGCCTGGACCTGCGACAAGCTGGCGATGAAGGACCACGCGGCACAGGTGCAGGAGGAGGCCGGCATCTCGGTGCCGGAGACCTTCTGGTCGGGCACGGACCTCACCGAGGTGGCCGGCCGGATGTTCGACCGGCCCTGGGTGCTCAAGCCCAACCACCGCAGCGGCCTGGTGCGCTTCGGCAGCGAGAAGGAGACGGTCGACGCCCGGACGATCGCGGAGACGAGGACCTGGCTGCGCGACGACCAGAGCGTCCTGCTCGGCGAGTGGGCGTACAGCGAGGCGCGCCCCCTGTACGTCATCGAGGAGGCCATCGGCGACGGCGTGACGCCGCCCGACGACTACAAGTACCTGGTCTTCGACGGCAAGATCGCCGCGGTGTCGGTCGATACGGGCCGGTTCACCAAGCAGCACTCACGCACCTTCTACACGGCCGACTGGGAACCGCTGCACGTGGCGACCGCCCTGGGCAGCGGCGAGCCCGGCCCGCCGCCGGAGAACCTGGCCGAGCTGAACCACGCGGCGGAGGTGCTCGGCCGCGACTTCGACTTCATGCGGGTCGACCTCTACAACGTCGACGGCACCATCTGGTTCAGCGAGTTCACCCCCTACCCGGGCGGGGGTGTGCTGCCGTTCGAGCCGCACAGCTTCGACGCCTGGCTCGGGGAGCAGTGGACGCTGCCCGCCCTCGACGACGTCTCGGGCCGGTGAGCCGGGCACGATGCGGAACGGAACGACGGGCCCCGGCCACCACGACGACGCCGGCGGCGCGCTCCGGGTCCTGAGCGTCGGCCCGACCGGCGGGCAGCCCGGCGGCATGGCCTCGGTCGTCGCCGAGCTGGAGACCCAGAACCGGCTCAGCGCCACCCCCGTGCAGCTGCGGGTCGTGGACTCCGGCGGGATCGGCCCCGTCCCGCAGCGGGCCGTGGCGTTCGCCCGCAGCCTGCTGACGGCCGGCACGGCGCGCGCCGACGTCGTCCACCTGCACGTGGCGAGCCGCGGCAGCACCTGGCGCAAGCTGGCGATCGCTCGGGCCTGCGCCGTGCGCGGCCTGCCCTACGGCATCCACCTGCACGGCGCCGGGTACCGGGACTTCCTCGCGACGCTCTCGCCGGCCGCGAAGCGCCGGGTCGAGCGCTTCTTCCAGCGCGCGGCGTTCGTGGTGGCCCTGGGCAAGCCGTGGGCCCGGCTGGTCTGCGAGGAGCTGGGCGTCCCCGCCGCGCGGGTGCACGTCGTGCACAACGGCGTGGCGGACGGCGCACCGCCGGTCGTGCCGTGGCCCGCCGGTCGCACCAAGCAGGTGCTCCTGCTCGGCCGGATGGACGAGGGCAAGGGCGTGCCCGAGCTGCTGCGCGCGTTCGAGCGGCTCGACGACGTCCCCGACGCGGAGCTGGTGCTCGCCGGTCCCCCGGCCGAGCCCCGCGTCGTCGCACTGGTGGAGGAGGCGGTCCGGGCCCGCCCCGGCCGCATCACCTACGCGGGGTCGCTCCCCCGCGCGCAGGCGCAGGAGCTCCTGCGAGAGGCCTACCTGCTGGCCCTGCCGAGCCACGCCGAGGGCCTGCCGATGGTGGTCATCGAGGCCATGAGCCGGGGCATCCCAGCCGTCACGACCCCGGTCGGCGCCATGGCCGAGCTGGTCACCTCGGGCGCCAACGGCTACCTCGTCCCGCCCGGCGACGTCGACGCCCTGACCGAGCACTTGCGGCTCCTCCTGGGTGGTGAGGAGCTGCGCGACGCGATGGCGCAGGCGGCCTACGCGACGTGGCAGGCGGGATTCGACGCCCGCTCCATGTACGCCGACATCCGCGCCTTGTGGCAGGCGGCCGCCGGCTGACCCGGGGCCGCCCGGCCGGGCGTCAGTAGGCGCCGCGACCGCGGAGGACGGCTCCGAGGGTCTTCCACAGGATCATCATGTCGAAGCTCAGCGACCAGTTCTCCACGTAGCGCACGTCGATGCGCACGGAGTCGTCCCAGGAGAGGTCCGAGCGGCCGCTGATCTGCCACAGCCCGGTGATGCCCGGCTTGACCAGGAAGCGGCGGCGCATGTCGAAGCCGTAGCGCTCGGTCTCGCTGGGCAGCGGCGGGCGCGGGCCGACCAGGCTCATGTCGCCGCGCAGCACGTTGATCAGCTGCGGCAGCTCGTCGAGGGAGTACCGGCGCAGCACCCGCCCGACCCGCGTCACGCGCGGGTCGGCCTTCCGCTTGTAGAGGACTCCGTTGCCGTCGTTGTCGGACTCGAGCACCTCGACCATCCGGTCGGCGCCCTGCACCATGCTGCGGAACTTGAGCATGGAGAACGTCTGCCCGTCGCGGCCGACGCGGGTCTGCTTGAAAAACACCGGGCCGCGGCTGGTCGTCTTCAGGGCCAGCGCGATGACGAGGAACAGCGGGAGCGTGAGGAGCAGCGCGACGGCGGCGAGGGAGGTGTCGACCACCGTCTTGGCCAGCCGGCGCACCCCGCGGAGCTCGGGCCGCTCGACGTGCAGCAGCGGGAGCCCGCACACGGGGCGGATGGCCACCCGCGGCCCGACGACCTCGGTGACGGCCGGGGCGAGCAGCAGCTCGGCCTCGGTCTTCTCCAGCTCCCAGCCGAGCCGGCGCAGCGACGAGCCGTCCAGCTCCGGGCTGGGCATGACGGCGACGGTGTCGACCTCGTACCGCTTCACCACGTCGAGCACCTCGTCGAGGCCGCCGAGGACGGGCAGGCCGTCGAAGTCGGTGGGCACGTCGGCCGCCTTGCCGTCGGGCAGGCAGCACCCGATGACCTGGTAGCCGTGGTAGGCGGCGCGGTCGAGCTCGGCGTGCAGCGAGGCCACGGCGTTGCGGTGCCCGACGATGACGGTGGTCTGCTGGAACGCCCCACCGGTGCGGGCCCGGTGCAGCGCCTGCCGGCGCACGTAGCGGTGCAGCAGGGTGAGCACCGTGGCCAGCGGGAGGGCGACGACGACGAAGCCGCGGGCGACGCGCAGGTCCATCCCCCAGGAGACCACGGCCACGACGGCCAGCAGGACCGCGGCGGAGTGCAGGACCCGGCGGAACTCCTCGGCGCCGACCCAGAGGAAGCGCTCCTCGTAGCTGCGGCCGACGTGCATGGCGGCCAGCCACAGGAAGGGCATGAGCAGGGCGGCCCACAGCGAGTACTGGGCCGCGCCGTCGACCTCGGTGCCGAACCGGACGAAGTAGCCGATCGTGGCCGCGAGCACGGCGCAGACCGCATCCCCGAGGACGATGCTGCGGACGTAGGCCGAGCGCCACGCCCGTCGGGCCTCGGTGCCTTCGCCGCGCAGGCGGCGGAGGCCGTAGAAGCGGGTCCGCACCTTCGCGGGCAGCACCTCACGAGTCGTCTGTTCGTGAGCAACCTGCATCGAGATACCGAGCCCCCTGGGTGCGTCTGGTCGTCGTGGTGGCGAACCCGCCAACACACCGCCTCGCTCACCTGTACGGAGAGTGAGCACGCATGGGCAGCCGGGCGCCATTGCACCGGCCGGTCGAGCCGCCGGACACGACGTTAACGGCTCAGGGCCGAAATGTCTCGGCCACGACATAACAGTACGTAACGGAGATCCTTCGTTACAATCAGTCAGCGACCCTGGTCACAACCGCGCCCCGGGGGGGCGGCGACCGCGCTCAGCTCCGGCTCGGGAAGTCCGACCGCTCGACACGGGCGGGCTCAGCACCGGCGGGCTCGGCCGTCGGCGGGATCTCGATCCGGGTCGCCCCCGCCGGCTCGGTCCGTCCGTCGCCCCCCGGCATGACGCCCGACGCCGCAGGGGGCTCCTGCTCGGCGACGACGGGCCCGGGCTTCGGCTCGTCGGACTCCGTGGGGCCCTCCCCCGCGTAGCCGTACGCGTGCGGCAGCGCCGACGCCGGGGCGAGGTTGAGGATGACCCCCAGCATCCGTGCGCCGACCCGGTCGAGGAGCGCCGCGGCCCGCTCCACCTCGTCCCGCCGGGTCTTGCCCTGGCGGACCGAGAGGAGCACGCCGTCCATGGCCGCCGCGACGGCGCTGCCGTCGGCGACCGGCAGCAGCGGCGGGGTGTCGAAGACGACGAAGTCGTGGGTGGCCCGCAGCCGGTCGACCACGTTGCGCAGCTGGCTGGAGGCCAGCAGCTCGCTGGGATTGGGCGGGATGGAGCCGGCGCCGAGGACGGACATCCGGCCGTTGCCGTAGGGCTGGAGGACGTCGTCGAGGTCGGCGGTACCGGCCAGGACGCTGGTCAGCCCGGCGCCGTCGACCAGCCCGAGGTACTTGACCACGCGGGGGTGCCGCAGGTCGGACTCGACCAGCGCCACCCGGTGGCCGCCCTCGGCCAGGGTGACGGCCAGGTTGATGGCGAGGGTGGTCTTCCCCTCCGCGGCGGCCGCGCTCGACACCATGATCACGCGCGGCGGCTCGTCGACGTCGAGGAACTGCAGGTTGGTGCGCAGCTGCCGGAACGCCTCGGCGTTGCCCGACCGGCTGTGCCGCTCGAGCACGTGCTGGGAGGCGAGGTGGGGATCGCGGGCGATGGTCCCGATCACCGGGGCGCCGGCCGCCGCGGCGGCGACCGTCCCGTCGCGCACGGAGCGGTCCATCCGCACCCGTGCGTAGGCCAGCGCCAGGCCGACCAGCAGGCCGACCAGCACGCCGACGGCGGTGTTGGCGACGAGGTTCGGGGAGGCGGGCTCCTGCGCGACCTCGGGCGTGTCGAGGACGGTCACCTTCACCGGGATGCTCGTCACCGGCTCGACCTCGGGATCGGTCGGCGTCGTGGTGGTCGCCTCGACCTCCTCCACCAGGTCGGTGAACTCGGCGGCGACGGCGGCCGCCAGGTCGCGCGCCCGCTCGGCCGAGGTGTCGGTGACCACGATGTCGAGGACGGTCGTGTCGGGCACGACCGAGGCCTCGATCTTCCCCTGCACGGCCGGCGCGGCCAGGTCCAGGTCGAGCCGGTCGACGACGCCGTTGGCCAGCCGCTCGCTGGTGAGGAGCTGGACGTACGAGGCCACCCGGTTCTGGGAGAACTGGCTGCCCTGGAAGGCGGCGGTGGTGGTGGTCGCGTCCGTCGAGGTCACCCACAGCTGGGTCCCCGACGTGTAGGTCGGCGTCATCGCCAGGGCGGTACCGGCCCCGACCGCGCCGCCCACCAGCACCCCGATCACGGGCAGGAACCACCCGGCGCGGAAGGCCGCGATGGTGTCTCTGAGTTCCACTACTTCCTCGTCTCCGGTGATCGACGCTCACGGGCGTGAGCTCCAGGCGGTCGCGGACGTCGCGCGGGCCCGCACATTCCCGGTTCTGCCGACTCAAGCAGTTGCTGGGCCGTCCAGGCTAGATATCGTGCGGGGGATCCGGGGGGAGGGTTCACCCGGACGGGCCATGGCCGACGCACTTGCGCCAGTGTTCGACGAACTTGCGCCGCACGACGTCGTTCGAGTGCCGGGCCCGCACGCGCTCCCAGGCGCGGCGCCCCAGCGACAGGGCGAGCTCCGGGGAATCGGCCATCCGGCGCAGCGCCGCGCCGAGCGCCTCGGAGTCGGCCGGGGGCACGACCATCCCCGTGTCGTCGACCACCTCGGCGATCTGGCCGACGTCGCTGGCGATGACCGGCGTCGCCAGGCTCATCGACTCGAGGATGATCATCGGCATGGCCTCCGCCCGGCTGGGCAGCACGAGCGCGAGCGCCGTCCGCAGCCGGGCGCGCACCTGCTCCGGCGCGACGGGCCCTTCGAACACCACTCCGTCGGGGAGCGGGGCGGGCAGCCGGAACTGGGGCGCGAGGTCGCCGAAGAGGATCAGCTGCTGGCCGTCCAGCCGCGCCTCCGACCACGCGTCGAGGAGGACGTCGGCGCCCTTGCGCTGCCCGACCTCGCCGGCGAAGACGAACCCCGAGCGGCCGTCGGCGACCGGGCTCTCCTCGATGGGCACGGAGTTGGCCACCCGGACGGCGTCGATGCCGAGGGAGCGCACGACCTCGGCCGCCGGATCGGTGAGCACGAACACCATCGCGGGCCAGCGCAGCACCAGCCGGGCCAGCCGGCGGTTGCCCTCGGCGAACGCGACGAACTGCGAGCCGTGCACCAGTGCGGTGCAGCAGATCCCGCGCCGGCGGGCGATGCCGAGCAGCAGCCCCTCGCGGAGGAAGGAGCCGTGCTGGGTCAGGTGGAAGTGCCAGACGTCGGTGGGCTCCGCCCGGCTGAGCAGGACCTTCAACGCCGTCCGGGCGAACGTGGCGATGGTCCGCCGCCGGTCGCCGTGCCAGTAGGAGGGCCACTCGCGCACGACGAGGTCGTCCCCGCTCCAGGTGTTCATCGTGCGCACCACGGAGGAGACACCGCCGCGCCCCTGCGACGCGTTGCCGATCTGCGTGACGCGCAGCGCGGGCCGCGGGGGGCGGCTCACGCCGACATGTCCCCGGCTCGGCGGATCACCACGCCGGAGGGGTCGAGGTCCGCGGCGGTCAGCTCCCCGGGCGCCCGCAGCAGGACCAGCCCGCGCCCGGCGAGCTCACGGGCCACCTGCAGCTGGTGGTCGTCGACGTGCTCGCCGCGCTCGGCCAGCCGCGGGACGACGACGGGCCGGACACCGAGCTCGAGGGCGCGCATCAGGGTGCCCACGCCGGCGTGGGTGACGAAGACGTCGCTCTTGGCCACCAGGCGGTCGAAGTCCTCGGCGCGCATCTCCTGGTTCACGTCCCCCGGCAGGTCGTCGCGCGTCGTGGCGCCCAGCTGCCAGGTGACGGTGTCGCCGGGCCGCACCCCGTCCCGCACCGCGTCGACCAGCGCGTCGAAGCGGAACGGCTTGATGGTGCCGAGGCTGACGAAGACGCGGCGTCCCCCGCCGCTCGGGGCGGGGCCGTCGGGAGCGGGGACGGCGGTGTAGTCGTCGAGGAGCGAGGGGCCCAGCTGCCAGCCGGGGCGGTCGGCCCACGTGGCGTGCTGGCAGTAGCGCTGCACCCGTGGCAGCCGCTCGAGGATGCGGCCGGTGGCCGAGGGCCCGTCGAAGCGGGACACGCTCTCGATGTAGACGAACGGGAGGCGCCGCAGCTGCGCGATCGCGTAGGCGGAGAGACCGACCGCGGCACCGGTGCTCAGGACGACGTCGAAGGGCTCCCGGCGGGTCTCCCGGTGCAGCCGGACGGCAGCGCGGACCGCCGGTGCCAGGCCTCGCGGAGGCACGTAGTCGAGAGCGACCACGCGACGCCCGCCGAGCAGCGACCGGCTCTGCTCGGACTCGAACGTGGCGAAGACCGAGTCCGGCCGGAGGGCGAAGCGCTCGGCCCACCGGACGATCTGCGCGAGGTGACCACCGGTCGAGGCGACCAGGAGGGCGCGCTTGCCGCTGAGCGCCGCGGACAGCTCCACCCTCTCACCTGCCGGTTCGGTTCGATCCCGTCGTGGTGGCACTCCCGCAGCGTAATGGGGCGCGGGGACGGAGCCTTTCCCGCGCGCGCCGATTCGCCGGTTGGGGTGGCTGCCGGCAGCGGACGGGGATGGGCTAGGTGACGTTCGCCATGTCCGCGCGCGCCGGTTCCGCACGCCGCCGGTCCGGATGCGCTCGGCCCGGCCGCTCGCCGGCGGCCCCGTCCTCCTCGGCGGACCGTGCACCGAACGATCCCAGCAGGCCGATCAGGACGAACAGGGGGATGTAGGAGGGCGGGGAGACGAACACCGGGTTGCCGGTGGACTCCAGCAGGTACTGGACCAGCCAGGCGATGCCGGTCAGCCCGAGGAACCGCGCCACCGGCTCGGCGTCGCGCGACAGCCGGCTCGCGGTCCGCCACACGGCGACGAGCGCGGCGAGGAACGCCAGCATCCCGAGGAACCCGGACTCCCCCAGCACCGCCGGCCACATGGTGTCGGTGAGGAACATCGCGTTGCCGGTGCGCTCGGAGAGCCCCCAGACGTACTGGTAGCCGCGCTCGAGGTAGAGCGGGCTGTAGAACTCCGAGGCCGTGTCCGAGCCGAACCGGCCGAAGCCGGCGCCCAGCGGGAAGTAGTCCTGGGCGACGAAGAAGGAGTCGCGGGTCATCAGCGTGCGCGCCGCGGTGCCCTCGGACTGGTCCACGTAGGTGGCGACGATGCCCTGCAGCGCGTTCAGCAGCGTCGACCAGAACACGATGACGATGCCGGCGACGACGGTGAGCGCCGCCGGGAAGACGCCGGCGCGGCCGGCCCGGGAGCTCAGCCACAGGAAGCTGCCCATCATCCCCAGCCAGGTCTTGCGCCGGAAGGAGAGGACGGCGACCAGGGCCATGCCGGCCGACAGCAGCCAGGTGAAGCGGGTCGCGCCCATGCTGGTGTTCCAGGCGACGACCCCGAGGAACCCCAGGGCGGCCATGATGCCGAGCGTGCCCGGCTCGACGAACGGCCCGATCAGCGACGGGATGGCCGCGCGGTAGCTGAGCTGGTCGATGTTGCCGACCGTGCTCTGCCAGGTCTGCGGGATGGCGAGGTTGACCAGGCAGCAGGCGATGATGACCAGCAGGACGGCGACGCCGCCCTTGGCCAGGCGGCGCACGTCCGCGCTGGACCAGCGCAGCTGCGCCACGGCCAGCGCGAGCAGGATGCCCTTGCCGGCCAGCGCCGCGCCCGAGGCCAGGACGACGAGCGGCACGTTCGCGACCAGCCCGCTGACCACCCCCAGTACCCCGTAGAGGGCGAACCAGCCCAGCCCCGGGAAGGTCCGGAGCGGCTCGCCGCGGAGCAGCCGGGGCCCGACGCAGACGAGCAGCGTGGCCCCGATCGCCGCCTCGTCGAGGTAGTCCACCTGGGCGATGCCGCTCACCTGGGCGGCCGACTTGTTGAACAGGCTGATCAGGACGGCGGCCGCGACGAAGCGCTTGGGGTGCTGGCAGCCCCACACGAGCACCGGGACGCCGACCACCAGCAGGAGCACCGGGACCGGCTGGTAGGACGCCGCCACGGTGAGCCCGACGACGGCGAGCACGCAGACGAGCAGCGAGCGGGGCACGGTCCTGGTCAGCGCGTCACCCACCCCGACCCCTTCCACGCCACGGGCCGCTCGCTCCGGGCGATACGGTCCCCGCTGGTCCGACGCGAGCGTTCCACGCGTACCGGTGCTCCGACAATGCCACGCCGCCGCGACCCCCCGGCCGGGCGACGCCTGGGTATGGCTGCCGTCACACGGCCGCGGGGCCACCGCCACCTGCACGGTGGATTCTGTCCCTCCCCGTCGCCGTCCGGCTGGCGTTCCGGGTGGTGCGTGGTCGAACATGACGGAGGCCTGCAACGGACGGACGGGGAACGCCGGGGCCAGACCTGCCCGACCACTCCCCCCACTCGGACTACAGGAGCACTGCGTGAAGATCTCGGTCATCGGCTGCGGATACCTGGGCGCGGTGCACGCCGCCTCGATGGCCGAGCTGGGTCACGACGTCGTCGGCATCGACGTGGACCAGGCGAAGATCGACTCGCTGGCCAAGGCCCAGGCGCCCTTCTTCGAGCCGGGCTTCGAGGAGCTGCTCGAGCGCACCCTGGCCACCGGGCGGCTGCGCTTCACCACCGACATGGCCGATGCGGCCGGCTCCGCCGTCCACTTCGTCTGCGTCGGCACCCCGCAGAAGCGCGGCGAGTACGCCGCCGACATGCGCTACGTGCAGGGCGCCGTCGAGTCGCTGCTCGAGGTCCTCTCCCCCGGCGAGCTCGTCGTCGGCAAGTCCACCGTGCCGGTGGGGACGGCGGCCCGGCTGGCCGAGCTGATCGACGAGAAGGTGCCCGGCGCCCTGCTGGCGTGGAACCCCGAGTTCCTGCGCGAGGGCTTCGCCGTCCAGGACACGCTGCACCCCGACCGGCTGGTCTACGGCCTGCCGGTCGGGCCCGACGCCGAGACGGCCCGGAAGCTGCTGGACGAGGTGTACGCCACGATCGTCGCGCGGGGCACGCCCAAGGTGGAGAGCGACTACGCCACCGCCGAGATGGTGAAGACCGCCGCCAACTCGTTCCTGGCCACCAAGATCTCCTTCATCAACGCCATGGCCGAGCTGTGCGAGGCGACCGGCGCCGACGTGAAGCTGCTCGCCGACGCGATCGGCTACGACGACCGGATCGGCCGCAAGTTCCTCAACGCCGGCCTCGGCTTCGGCGGCGGCTGCCTGCCCAAGGACATCCGCGCCTTCATGGCCCGCGCCGGGGAGCTCGGCGCCGACCAGGCGCTGACGTTCCTGCGCGAGGTCGACAACATCAACATGCGCCGGCGCATCCGCATGGTGGAGCTGGCCCGCGAGGTCTGCGACGGTTCGCTGCTGGGCAAGAAGGTCGCCGTCCTGGGTGCGGCGTTCAAGCCCGACAGCGACGACATCCGCGACTCCCCGGCGCTGAACGTCGCCGCCCAGCTGCAGCTGCAGGGCGCCGTCGTCCGGGTGACCGACCCGGCCGCCATCGAGAACAGCCGCCGGCAGTGGCCGCAGCTGGACTACGCGGCCACACCGGAGGAGGCGGCCGAGGGCGCCGACGCCGTGCTGGTGCTCACCGAGTGGAAGCAGTACCGCGAGCTGGACCCGGTGGCGTTCGGCCGGGTGGTGTCGCAGAAGCGGGTGCTCGACGGCCGCAACGCGCTGAGCCGCAGCGAGTGGACCGCCGCAGGCTGGACCTACCGGGCGCTCGGCCGCCGCGCCGGCTGACCCCCTGATCCGCCGATCTCGTCTGCCGTGCCGCTGACCCTCCGCGCCGCCCGATGGTGATCCGACGGCTGGGCCGCGCCCTGCGCGGGGGGAAGCTGGTCAGCCGGGGGCTCACCGTCGCCGACCAGGCGATCTCCAGCGCCAGCAACATGCTGCTGTCGGTGGCGATCGCCTCCGGCGTGAGCGCGAGCGTCTTCGGCGAGTTCGCGATCATCTACAGCATCTACTGGCTGCTGCTGGGCGGAACCCGCGCCGCGGTCCTCGACCCGCTGCTCATCACCCAGCGCAACGTGCTCAAGGGCGCGCCGGTGCATCTGGTCGCCGTGGCGTCGGCGGCGGCGGTCGGGGCCATCGGCATCCCGGTCGGCCTGCTCCTGCTGGCCACCCCCCTGGACGTCGCCTGGGTGGTGTTCTTCCTGGGGCTGCCCGCCCTGCTGGTGCAGGACGCGCTCCGCTACGTCGGCTTCTTCGAGCAGCGGCCGGGCCGGGCGGTGCTGCTGGACGGCGTCTGGCTGGTCGTGATGATCGTCGCCACCGTGCTGGCCCTGACCGACGTCATCTCGGGCACCGCCGTCGTCCTGGGCCTGTGGATCCTCGGCGCGCTGCTGGCCGACGTGATCGGCCTGGTCGCCTTCCGGCTGCGCCGCGAGCCCCTGCACCTGCGGGCGCGGCTACGGGCGATGTGGCCGGTGTCCGGCCCGCTGCTCGGCGACTTCGCGCTCTCCTCGGGCTCCGGCCAGCTGACGATCTTCGTGCTGCCGCTGGTGGCGAGCACCGCGCTGCTCGGCTCGCTGAAGGCCGCGCAGGTGGCCAACGGCCCGCTCAACATCACCGTGGCCGCCGCGAGCGTCATCTGCCTGCCGATGGTGGCGAGCGCGGTGGAGTCCGACCGGAACCGGGCGCTGCGCATCGGCCGGTTCGCCTCGCTGGCGCTGGCCGGGGTCGCCGTGGTGTACGGCACGGTGCTCGTGCTGCTGCCGCAGGGCGTCGGGCAGGCGCTGTTCGGCGAGTCGTGGGGCTCGGGCTGGCTGGTGGCCGCGGTGAGCGTGCAGATGGTGCTGTTCGGCATCACGCACGGAGCGCTGCTGGCGATGCGCGGTTCGCGCAACACCGGGGCCGCACTGAAGGTGCGGATCGCGGTGGCGCCGATCGCGGTGCTCCTGCCCGTCGCGCTGACCGCCGTCTGGGGCCGCACGGGCCTGATGGCGGGGCTGGTGATCGCCGCCGCGACGATGTCGCTGGTGAGCTGGCTGGTCGCCGTCCGGGTCGTGCCGAGGACCCCGCCGCCGGAGGAGGGCACGGCCGGCGACGAGGCCGTCGAGGTCCTGGAGGACGCCCCGACCGGCAAGAACCCGCTGGGCTCGCCGGCGTCCACGGCGCAGTAGCCGTCAGTCGGCCGCCGCCGCGTCGAGCGCGACGCTCTTCCGCGACTCGCCCCAGCGGGCGTCGGAGAAGTAGAGGGTGTGCTCGCGCCGGGTGTTGCTCGCCGCGTAGATGCCCTGCTTGAAGTAGACGCTCTGCCCCTCGAACAGGGTCGCCGCGACGGCGTTGACCAGCCGCTCGTCGTTGATCCACACCTGCACGCCGCCCTTCTCCGGGTCGGTGGACCACTCGATGCGGACGGTGTGGTCCAGCCACTCGCCCCGCTCCAGCGGGCCGAGGTCGTAGGTGGCGACGTACTGCGCGGACTCGCGGCCCTGCAGCCCGCCGCGCACGGAGAGCCGGATCTCGGGCTGCGGCCCCGGGGTGACCCAGAGGTCGACGTTGGGCGACCCCTCGTTCGCCGTCTGGTGCCACTGGGTGTAGATCAGGAACTCGCCGCCGCCGTCCCACAGGAAGTCCTCGGGGAAGTACGTCGACCACGAGTACCACTGCACGTCGCCCTCGCGGGGGGCGCCGGCCTCCTCGATGGTCGAGCGCACCTCCCCGCGGATGGTGGTGTCGACGCCGAAGGTGAAGTCGCCCGGGCGGGCGGAGAAGGCGGCGGAGTACTCGTACCCGGGGCGGACCGGCTCGTCGACGACCCGCACCTGCTCGGGCCGGGCAGCCTGCACCTCGCTCCAGTCGGAGAAGTCGCCGTCGGCGTAGCTCCACACCTGCTCGGGCTCCGCCGGCTGGTCCGACGACGTCGATCCCGAGGTGGCGGAGGACCTCGACCGGGAGGTGGTGAACCGGTCCCCCGTCGTCGGGACCGGATCGAGCTCGGCCCGCGGGATGGCGGTGCTCTCGATCGGGGTCGACGTCGGCTGCGCGGTGGCGTGCGGGGATTCCTCCTGGCCGTCGTCGGAGTCGCCCGAGCCGCAGGCACTCAGGACCAGCGACGCCGCCACCGCCAGGGCGAGCGGGAGCCGTCGTCGTCCTCGAGTCACTGCGGTTCCCTCTTGGTCCTGGTCTCGGCGCGGTGGGCGGCAGTGCCCCGGACGACGGCCTGCTCCCCCCGGCACGAGCCCGACCCGGGCAGCCCCGGGCGGGCCGCCCGAGGTTACTCATCGAGAGCTCGTGACCGCAGGGTCACCGCCACGCACGTGGAAACGAGGTGTTCATGCCCCGTGTTCCCCGATGCGCAGCGGGGACGCCGAGCAGCCCTTATTGTCGGTAGCGATGATCTTCCCCGGGCGTGTCGTGGACGAGCAGCCCGAGGTGCCCGGCGCACCTCGGGTGGGTTAGCGGTGTCGGCACCGCGCCCCGGCACGACATCGCGCAGCGCCGCCACGCGGCCGGCGGGCCAGGGGGCGGGTGAGCGGCAGTCGCGCCGCGCGGCGGCGCTGCCGGCGCGTCCGCGGGCGTCGTCGTCCGGCCCGACCCCGGCGAAGCCGACCGCGCGGCTGGACTCGCTGACCGGCCTGCGGTTCGTCGCGGCGCTGCTGGTCTTCGGCTCGCACCTGATCGCGACGTTCGAGTTCACGCCGGTGGCCGACACGGTCTACCCGTACCTGGAGCCGGGCGCGGCCGGGGTGAGCTTCTTCTTCATCCTCAGCGGGTTCGTGCTCACCTGGACCCACCGCCCCGGTGACCGGGCCGGCCCGTTCTACCGCCGGCGGTTCGCCCGGATCGCGCCCGCGTACTGGGTGGCGGTGATCGCGTTCATCCCGCTGAACGCACTGGCCCGCCCGGAGGAGACCGGCACGCTGCTGCTGCACATGGCGCCGCAGTTCCTCGGCCTGCACGCGTGGATCCCCGACTCCGACTACTACTGGGCCGGGAACGGCGTCACGTGGTCGATCTCCTGCGAGATGTTCTTCTACGCGCTGTTCCCGCTGCTGATCGTGCAGGCGATGCGCCTGTCGCAGCGGGCGCGGTGGTGGGTCGCCGGGGTGCTCTGCGTGCTGGTGATCGTGCCCCCGATCGTGCTGGCGCCGCTCACCCACGGCGAGACGGTGGCCGACTGGGCGATCTTCATCTTCCCGGTGCAGCGGCTGTGGGAGTTCTGCCTCGGCATCCTGATCGCGCTGTGGATCAAGGAGGGCGCCCGGGTCCGCCGCATCGGGCTCGGCGGCTCGCTCGCGCTGGTCGCCGTCGCCTACGTCGTTGCGGCGTTCGCGCCCGCCTACCTGATCTGGGTGGCGATCCCGTTCATCCCGTTCGCGCTCACCATCGCGACGGCCGCGCAGGCCGACCTCGACGGGCGCCGGTCGGTGTTCCGCCACCCGGTGCTGGTGAAGCTCGGCGAGTGGTCGTTCGCCTTCTACCTCACCCACCAGCTGGTGATCCGGGCGGTGGACTACGTGCTCGAGCCCACCACCGTGCCGGGCGCCCTCGGCGCCTCGGTGCTGGCCCTGGTCGGATCCATCGCCAGCGCCTACGTGCTGTTCACTGTTGTCGAGAAGCCGCTGGAGCGGCGGCTGCGCGGGGGGTCGCTACCGGTGAGCACCGGCGGCGGCGGTCACGTCCAGAAGCGGTAGCGCGACACACAGGCGCTGGCCGCCCCCCGCCCGGCACATTCACCGGATCCGGGGGATGCTGACGATGCGCAGCTGTGATCCGCCCGGCCGGTATGCAGGCGTACCGTCGGGGTAGGTGATCACGGTCACGAAGCAGGGTAGTTTCCCGCGTATCCGGCGACGAGCCGGCGACACCAAGGAAGAGCCCATGAGCTGGGTGCTGATCCTCATCACACTGTGGGTGGCGGCCGGCATCGCCGTGGCCCTGGTGATCGGGCGCGGGATCCGCCTGGCAGACGACGAGGACGCCGCAGCCACGACCCTGCATGCCGGCCCGGACGACGAGCCGGCCGCCGACGAGGCGTGGCCGCTCCCGGGCGCGGCCGCGGCAGAGGGGGCCCAACGCAGGCCGCGCCCATCCGGGCACCCGGCCATCGGGCACTGCATCCCCGCCCCCGAGCGCGCGCCGACCGATCGCGAGCGCGGCCTGGCCTGAGCCTCACCCCCGCGAGGCAGGGCCAACCCCGCCCTCTCCTACGTCGCCGTACCCTCGGCCGGGTTCGACGGCGACGGGGGTCAGGCGATGCAGAGCGGCGACAGCGGCGTGCGCGACAGCGGGCGTACGGGTGACACCTCCCCCATCCCCCTCGTGGCCGACGGCGACCACGCGGACGAGATGGCAGAGGGACGCCCCCGTCACCGCGGGCTGCGGCGGGTGCTGATCGGCCTCGGGATCCTGGCACTCGCGCTGGTACTGCTCATCGGCGGCGGCTTCTGGTTCCTCGCCGACCGCTGGGCCGGCAACATCGATCGCGTCTCCGATGTCTTCGCCGACATCGAGGAGGACGCGCGCCCCGTGCCGGCCACCCCGCAGCAAAGCGCCGGCGAGGAGCCGGTCACCTTCCTGCTGGTCGGGTCTGACACCCGCAGCGAAGGTGAGCAGGGCGTCGACCCCGGCGGCCGATCCGATGCGATCATGCTCGCCCGCCTCTCCGCCGACCGACAGCACGCGCAGCTGATCTCCATCCCCCGCGATTCGTGGGTGGAGATCCCCGGCCACGGCATGAACAAGATCAATGCGAGCTATGCGTTCGGTGGTCCGTCACTGCTCGTGCAGACCGTCGAGCAGCTCACGCGGGTGCGCATCGACCACTACGTCGCCATCGATTTCGAGGGCCTGATCCAGGTGACCGACGACCTCGGCGGCGTGGACGTGGTGGTCGCCGAGACGACGCAGAACGGCCCGTACACCTTCACCGAGGGCGTCAACCACCTCGACGGCGACCAGGCCCGCTGGTACCTCGCGCAGCGCTACGGCCTGCCCGGCGGGGACTTCGACCGGGTGAAGCGGCAGCAGCAGTACCTACGAGCGATGTTCGACAAGTTGTTCAGCTCCGAGACCTTCTCCAGCCCGCCGAAGCTCGACGCGGCCATGCTCGCGATCACGAGCGCGGTGAGCGTCGACGACACCCTGGGCAACGCCGACCTAGTGAGCCTCGCCTACTCGATGCGCAACGTGACCCCCGGCGACATCGAGTTCTTCACCGCGCCGGTGATGGGCCTCGGCACAGAGGGAGAGGCCAGCGTAGTCTACCTGGACGACGTGACCGCCGGCCGCATGTGGCAGTACTTGCGCAACGACTCGCTCGGCCAGAACGCCGACGAGTTCGCCGACGAGGCCCTGCCCGACGTCCCTCGCTGACCGGCTAGCTTCGACAGCGGCCCAGCCGACAAGCACCATATGGGGTTGGAGGAGCGCCCGACTAGAGCGAGTAGTTCGATGACCTTCATCTAGGGACGGGCCAACCCTGCTGGCTTCATGCCCGTTCTTCGAGTGACGAGAGCCTGTCACGCCCGGGATCTGAAACTGACTGATGTCCGAGCACGCTGCCGGCTTGGGGACCGGGTCGTCGACGGGGCCGGTCGGCTACCCGACCAAGAAGCGACTAATGCCCCCCCCCCGAGGGGAACCGCATCCCCGACGCATCCGACCCCAATCCCAGTGGGCTGCGCATAAGACGCCCGGCTCGGGACGGCATTCCGGAAGGTGCAGCCATGCGACCGAAACGGATGTCAATCCAGGGATCCTGTGAGCAGCTCAAATCAGATGGGTCGCCGGCGACAATGTCGCTGCGCGGTCGATCATCTGGCATGCACGAATGCCCCCGAGAGTTCCGAGTACACTCAGCCGTCTGCGT
Organism: Blastococcus sp. SYSU DS0753; assembly: GCF_054051175.1. Taxonomy (NCBI): domain Bacteria; kingdom Bacillati; phylum Actinomycetota; class Actinomycetes; order Geodermatophilales; family Geodermatophilaceae; genus Blastococcus; species Blastococcus sp. SYSU DS0753. The sequence continues at coordinate 47,910 of NZ_JBJHAT010000014.1, forward strand.
CATCCATGGTTTTCGCAGTTCCTACGGTTACACTTCCGAGGCTAGGTGCCTCGTCGCCGCCAGAGCCCCTGGGGGAAGTCCAAGCTGCCGTCCCAACCGCCGCGAACCGCGGTCCGAGCAGTACACTCGGGTGGCGCCGATAGAATTTGAGCGTACTCACCAGGTGGCGCTTGGCCGCGAGCCAGTTTGTCCGGCTAGCCCTGGCATGACCGTGCTGAAAGACCACCTCTGGTACGTACACAACCCTCCAGCCCGCGCGCCAGAGCCGGAGGCACAGGTCTTGGTCTTCGTGGTACATGAAGTACGAGACATCGAAGCCTCCAACTACCTCGAACGCCTCTCGAACCACCAACATCGCAGCACCGGTAACCCAGGGCACCGATTGCGGCCGCTCCGCCATCGACGGGAGGTGATGCCAATCCCTCAGGCGCTTCCCAACTCTCGTGCGACCCAGAGGCGTCCGACTGGCGAGTACTACGAGCAGATGCTGCGGATTACGAGCTGAGAACTGGAGGGAACCATCCGAGTTCACCAACCGCGGAGCAACCAGACCGGTCCCGGTCATCTGAGACCACTCGGCCAACCGCTCGATCGCACCCGCCGGCACGACTACATCCGGGTTCAGCACAAACACATCCGACTCGGGGTGCAATGCCGCTCCGACATTCACCGCCGCGCCATAGCCCAGGTTCCGCGGCGATCTCAGCACGGAGACATTATCGTACTTCGCCGCTATCTCTAGGGTGTCGTCCACCGACCCGTTATCGACTATTTGGACGCTGTACCCAGCAAGACCTGCTAGCGCCTCATTTATGACCTTGCCACTATTGTACGTGACTATGACCACGACAACCGGTCGCATGCTCACGACAACTTCACTCCTCGCGTATCGAGCCAATCGCGGATACAAGCATGCGCCGTGACCGGGGGCGACACGGGTTCCCTGGCGTCCGATGCGAGTGCAGTCAGAATTCCTTCGCGCAAGTGTGCCAGCCTGACGCATACGAAGTCGTAGCGCGCACCTAGACGTTCAGCAACGGGCCACTGATCGTTCGGCGCTTCCTGTCGGCCTCGCATTCCGACCCCTCGGTCACGCGGCACTACGACGAAGCGCTGGGCATGCCTCAGCGCATCCCCGATACTGCCCAGACCACCATGAAGGATGGTTAAGTCGACGTCTTCCATCTGCTTCACGACCTCGCTATGGCGCATGAACCTGACGGACTTGAGTGCGCTCGGCCGGTACGCACCGTTCCCGACCTGGGCAATCCCAACGTGACCCAACTCGTCTGCCACAGCGTCCACGGCTCGGACCAACCCGTCCCAGCCGAAGGGAGTCGTCCCGACGAGGACCATGAAGCTCATATCAAGGGCTCCTCAAGCAAAGACGCTTCAGGGTATGCCTTCGCCTGCTCGGGCCACTGCACGATCATCAAGTCCGCGGCACGCCTGCATAGACGCCCTGTCAGCGTTGGCCCCAGAGTCCCAGCACTCTCAATAAAGAGAGTGGCCCGCCGGAAAACCCACTTGCCCAGGATAACACTAGGCACGGCCACATCCGCTCCACTGCTAGCCACGATGCACGGACGGAACGAGAGTAGGTAATACGCCGACTGGATGGCGTTGACTAGGAGTCGACCTATTCGTCGCCTTGGATGCATCAACACCACCGTCCGTTGTTGCGCCGGCGCTTCCTTGAACGTCACCGCTTGAGCGGGTGCGAAAGTTGCACAGAGGACCACGCGCGGCCGCAGGCCGCGAACGGCAAGCTCCAACTCGCGCCGATGCCCTCCAGGCGAGTACACGAGCATGAGCCGGCAAGGTGAGTTCGCTCGGTGCCAGTGCTTCACCGCAGACCTCCTAACAAGACCGGCCACGCGACACGGCGCCGGGCTCCATCAAACTGTTGACACCGAACGGGCCCTCACCTCGGCACCGAAGGCGACATGGTGGCCTCTGGACGGCCGTCGACTTCAAGGGCATCGACACCACCCACGCTCACGCATATTCCTAGCAGAAGAAACAGCATGTCGGCAGCCCCCCTAAGGGTCAGATGCGTATCCACAGCCATCAGGACGACGAACGCCGTCAGTATTGAGACCGCTGCGAGGCGTACGGATGCGATGCCTGGAGGTGCCTTCCTTCCGGCAGGCCGACTAGCTTTGAACGCGTAATACGCAAAGGCTACAAAGGCGAGCAGCAAGGGCACGCCGCCGTTCCAGAGCAGCCATGCGTAGCCGCTCTCGATGTAGATCCAGTCGCGCCAGCTCTCGGGCGCGGGGATGCGGGCCGCCGTACGTACACCGAACAACCAGTTCAGCCCGCTACTGAGCTCGGGCCACACGTACGTCGCCAGGTTGCCCAGCCGCCCACTTTCACCGGTCCAGGCTGATGGGATCCCCCCGCCATCGCTCGCCAGTCGCGCGGATATCACCGGCGCAAGAAGGACGGCCGCTCCCACTCCGCCGAGGGCGAGCGCACCGACGGCCAACCCCAGTCGGTTCAGCAACTTTCCGATAGCGAGTACCGCGATGACCAAGGTCAGCACCCCCGAAACCTGCCCCGACGCGACGGCCGCGAGGCCGAACAGGAACGGCATACTGATGTCTAGAGGCGTTCGTGAACCGATGAAGACAATGCGGCCCACCGCCAGCGCCAGCGCAATGACCATGACGTCTGCGAAAGGGATCGGCGCCCCGATGGTGGACGAAGCGCGGCGGTTCGCGATGGTCTCTGGGAATTCCTCCGACGCGAAAGGCTGCAGCAGGGACAGGACTTGCTCGACGCCGAGCGCCTGCAGCAAGCCGAGAATGGCCACTGGGACACAGGCCCATACGACAATGTCTACGACTCGCCGGACAGTCTGCTCCGTCCTCACGGCGAGGCGGAACAGGAAGTAGACGGCGGCGTACTTCCAGATGTTGAGCGCGTACAACAGATCGTCGAGCGTTGCCGCGACCCCCCGTCCATACATCCACAGCAACGTGGTGACGGAACTGAAGAACGCCAGTGCGACCACCGCGATATCGAGCGTGTGAATGAGCGGTCGATGGTAGCCACCCAGCGCCCAGCGCCTCACGGGCCCGAGGAGGACGCCAAACCAGAGTAGCGCGAGGAGCGCCTCGTTGAGACGCACGACAGGGATAAGCAGACCCCGTTGAAGACCGACCAAAAGCGGGGTCGCTCCCGCGTATATGAGGGCCGCCCAATGTGGCTTGGCTGCCACTTCCGCGGTCAGCCACAGGCCCGCAGCAGCGACAACAACCGCCACTCCGGCTAGGGGTACCGTCCCAACCACGACGCCAAGAATGGCGGCCGCCGCCAAGCTGACAGCCACGATGCTAGGCCGGCTCGCCACATACCTGAAGGCCTCAGTGCCCGACGTCCGAAGTTGCTCAACCATCTGACCGAGCCTGCACGACCACCCAACCCACCTCGTCCGTCACTTGGCGCTTGAGCGGATCGCACTGGACATGACACGGATCTCAGGGGAGCGGGTCACCCACTGGAACGTGACATACACGACGAGCCCGACCGCGACCCCGACAACCAAAGAGAACGCGCTGGGCGTCCCGACGCTCCCCAGACGGTCGACAGCCAGATCAGCGGCAAGGCCCATAAGCAGCGCCCCCATCGATGCGCGCATGAGGCCGACGCCTAACGCTCTGACATCTGCGAGTCCCTGCAGACCCAAGAGCAGCACCATCAGTAGTAGCCCAGCTAGGTCGGCGACGGACACGATGAGGCCTACAACTAGAAGAGATATTTCCTCGTCGAGGACGAAGTAGACGATAAGGCCAGCCATCGCCATCAAGGCGCGAAGACAATTTGCCCAGAAGGGCGTCCGAGCAGTCTGGCGGGCGAAGAAAGCACTGCTGCCGACGAAGATTAGCGCTTGAGCCAAGGACCCCAGCGCGAGACCTATGATCGCCGCTTGGACTAGATCGCGACCGTCCGCGCTGTCCATGTTCCCGTTAGACACTACCGCGGCCAACGCGTCTCCGAGAGCCAGCAGGCCTGCGGCGGCGGGGACTATGAAGAAGACGGCCAGCGAGCCGCCAGCGGTTAGCGTCCGAACGAACCGCACGCTAACTTCGGCCGCGTTACTGCGAGACAGTTCAGGGAGGAACGACTGGGCTACAGGACGGGCGACAAGCGCCTCCGGAAGACTGTAGAAGTTATATGCGATCTGGAAGGCGACGACACCTCCTGGCACACTTGATGCGACGATCAAGACGGTCATCATGCGAGCCGCATTCAAACCCGTGAAGCCGAGCGACGGAACGGACAGACGGAGGATGCGGATGATCTCGGGGTCCCGCATGCGTAGGTGCGGAATCAGGGTCACTCCGGACCTACGTGCGCCATACCACTGCACCGCTGCATGGACCGCGACGGCCAAGGTGCTGCCGAGCCCGAGCCATAGCAGTTGGCCGGTCTCTACGGACTCAAGATCCGTCTGCTGGAACAGCATCGCGTAACCAATCATGACCCCGATCGTCAAGACGTTCTCTATAGCTGGCGCTGCGGCAGGGAAGGCGAATCGGCCCTGCGCGTTCTGGACCGCCCAGGCTGTTCCCACCAGCCCGTACAGACACAATTGGGGCGCTACGAGCAGGAGTAGGAAGGTCCCCGTCCGCCCCTGCGCGGCGGCCACCGCGGGGTCGTCCACCCCCAGCGAGAAGAGCCCCACCACCAGAGGGGCCAAGCTGACAAGCACGAGGGTAATGACGAAGAAGAGCGCAAGGACCACGCCCAGGAAGCCCCCGGCCAGCCGCTCCAGCGCTTGTCGGTTCCCCTTGTCGGAGTGGCTGACCAGGGCTGGCACCAGCAACGAGGTGAAGAGAGATCCAGCAAGCAGATCGAAGACGATGTTCGGTAGGAGATTAGTCGCCTGAAAGATGTTGCCGAGGTACGTAGGACCGAGCACGGCTGCGATCGCCGCCACCCTCAGCAAACCGGTTATTCGGCTGACCAGAGTCCAGCCGGCGACCGACAGGCTCGCGCGCGCAGAAGTGGCGGCCGTGCCCGTCGTAGTACCCGGCGCCGCTGGCACCACGGCCGTCAACGAGGGATCCGTAGTCCCTTTCTGCAATCGCGGCCGCCGCCCCTTCATGTACGCGTCGTATGCGACCGGCCGACGACCAACGCCGTGCCGACTGTCAATACAATGCCGATCAGAAGTCCGATAGCTGCGGCACGCACCGGCTGAGGGGCCACTGGGGCGTCCAGCACGTACGGAGAGCCGATCAGCTTGATGGCGTCCCGCGCAGCCAGCACCTCGGCTTCCAAGTCGACGGCTCGACCCTGGAGTTCCGAGATCTGCTGTTGCAGCAGATCGCTTTCCAACTGGAGTTGCCGCGCCCGTTCGACGTCTGCTTGAGCCGAGCTACTCGCCAGCTGCTGCAACTCGGTGCGAATAACTCCTTGGCGGGCAACCAAGTCGGCAAGACGCTCGTTAAGTAGATTTAGTTCCGCCGTTCCGCCCCGCAGTCCAGCGACGAGGTCGCTGTATGAATCGACCAAGTCTTCGGCTATTGCCCGGGCGACATCGGGGTCCTCGTCGGCGACCGTAATCCGGACGACGTTGCCCGCCTCCAGTTGCTCGATTTCGATACTGTTTTCGAGTTCCTCTACGGTGATCCCGTGGCCTTCCGCGATCGGAGCCAGTACCGACCGAGTGCTGAGTAGGCTGAGCAACGTCGCCGTCTGTTGCTCCACGGTGCCGCTGCCAGTTCCGTCGTCTAGCAGGAATTCGGCCCGCGCCGCATACGTGTCCGGTCGCAGCGATGCCACCACAAAAGCGATTCCGGCTGGCAGGAGGAGCAACGCTGCCATGAAGGCGACTACTAGCCTTCGACTGGGGCCGCTCGCGGACCGCCTACGGCGCGGGACGGGAGTTGCACCCTGCATGGTCGCCTCGGCGCCAGCGCCGTTGGTCACCAGTGATCTCCTAAAGGCTCGTCACCGAGCACTGCATGTTGGCTTGGTGTCTTCCCGGGGGCAGACCTGACTGGCGGATCCTACTTGGCTCCTGAGGGCGCACCGACTCTGAGGAGCCTCACATGACTCGTCGGGGTGCTGCTTCCGGGTCGCCTAATCCTGCGCGCCCGCAATCAGCGCACGCGCTCGGCCGGCCGCAGCGGGATCCGGCAAGCCCCCGTCGACGAAGCTCGCTATAGACCGAAGATGGTCGGGGCGTGTCGTGCCGATCAGGGCCATGGCGTTTTTCCGGGCCGTAACAGATAGGGATACCAGAACGTTGACCACGTCCGACTCGGTGCGTAGGGCTCGGTCGAGCACTCGCTCGATGGCATCCGACCTCACGCGATCTCCGAGCAGTGAGGTAACCGTGTCCATGTGTGGAGCTATCACGCCATAGTGGCGCCATTGGACGTCGGGACGCACGACTTTCACCTCCGGCCTTAGCCAGTCCGACGTTTGGATCACCCTGATCGGGGGGTGGGAGTTGACGTCGCTCGAGTTGATGACAGCGGGCGACCCAGAAACACCGAATGATCCGATATCGCCGCGGCTGATCAATCTCTGCACCACGTCCCAGACATCGTCCGCGACTTCCTTGGCAGGATGTTCATGCAAAAGCAAGTAATCCAGGCGTTCGACCTGGAGCCGCTTCAGGCTCGACTCGACGCTGCTCCGGACGCTCTCTGGCGTCAGAGTGACGTTGGTCCCGCCGCTACCGCCACGCGCCCTCACCAGTTGACGGAGTCTCGGCGACCGCTGCAGCCCCCAGCGGAGTGGGCGCTGGACGCTGGAGAGAACCTGCCCAAATCGCCCTGGCGCCAGACCGACCTTAGTCGTAATTATGCAATCGGGCCTGTGAGCCGCGAACTCTCCTAACTCGCTCTCGGCCGCTCCAAGACCATAGAGGGGAGCGACATCGAAGTGCCTGAAACCGAGGTCGTAGGCCTCCGAGAGCATCGTCCGCCTACGTCCGCGCGCGGGCTCGCGCATGAGGGTTGCCATGCCGAAACTCAGACGCGTGCTCACGAGACTCATATCCGCTCCTGGGCGCGGTCGACGGCGCGCAACGCGAGTGCTGCGGCCGTCATTGTGGGGTTCGCCACGCCTCCGGTCGGGAAGGCGCTGGCGCCGGCGACGATCACGTTCTTCGCTCCGAAGAGCACCGAGTCTGCGTCAACGACCCCTTCCGAGACGTCGGAACCGAAGCGTGCCCCACCCATCATGTGATACGTGTCCGTGAGTTGATGGGCATCATCCGGCGACGGAGCTTGCTCGAGTCCGAGCTGCGCGACGTCGAGTGAGCCGAGGACGTCCTGACCGAAGCGATGGAACGCCTCCTGCTCTTCCGAGCCAACTGTCCATGAAGTCCGCAACAGCGAGCCGTCCGGTCTATCCCTGAAATCCACACTGGAGTCGAAGCGTGGCGGTTGCTCCACATCGACCACCAGATGTACTCGCGCTCCACGGGGTACCGGACGTCGCCGGAGAGCGGCCACAGAGTAGGCGGCCGACGCTGCATCCCGTGGCCCGGACCGCAGCAGCACGCCAAGGTCGGCCCGGCTTACACGGAGCTTGCCCCTCTGGAACGTTCGCAGCAGGTTGCGCGCGATGAAGTGCGTGGTATCGGGTGAGAGGTCGAATTCCCAGTGAGCGAAGGCGTTGACCAGTCCGTTCCGCTTCGTGTACGACGGCTGCGTCACGTACCGTGGCGTCAAGAGCGTTCTGCCCAGGTACTTGGAGCCGGCCGTTCGCGCGAACCGGAGCGGATCACGAACAGAGAAGGATGCGTACCGCCCCGACACATGGTCCATGAAGCCGCGCCCCAACCACGGGGAGTCCGAAAGCCCATTCAACTGCAGCAAACGAACGTTGCCTAGTACGCCGGCGGCCAGCACGACCAGCCGACTCGATACTCGTAGGGATGAGCCGTCTCGACCCTCCGCCCAAACCGTGGCACGCTCCGGGCTGCTCGACTCGATGCGGGTCGCGAATCGATCGGTGACGATCGCGACCGGCAGCTTTCGAAGCTCATGTCGTGAGGCCCTGTAGAAGTTCCTCGTCGCCCATGGCAGCCAGGCTGAGTACTTTGTGAAGCTGATCGGAGATCCCGCGTCGGGCCGACCACCCAGGAGCGTCGTTTGCAATCCCTCACTGGCGCCCACAAGCTTTAGGAACTGCAGGTAGTATGGCTGCAGGGCTTCGCGACCAATTGGCCAGGTTGGCGCGTTTATGAACGGTCGGGGCTGGAATTCGTAATCTTCCCAGGCCCAGAGCTGGCCACCCCAGCGCTGAGTCGTACCGCCCAATCCTGTCGCCCAGCCCTCGACCACCCCTCGGTGCGACCGCTCGGGATGCACGGTCTCGACAGTCGCACGTTGGTGAGCACCACCGGCTTCCAGCAGCGTGACGCTGAATCCTGCACGCGCCAGGTGACGCGCGACCACGATCCCCACAGCGCCGGCACCTACGACTGTCACATCCGAGTACAGTTTGCCCCCCCATAGTCGCCGCAGCTGTGACGACAGCCGAGCGTCATGCGGGTGAGCAGACAGTCCACTCACCCTAGACGGCTGCAGACTAGCCCAGGGACGGAGCAGGTGGAGACGATCGATGTCGCCGTTGACTCTTTATGGGGGGCGCTGCGACCGGCCGAGGATCGTGGAGCCGCGACGCCATCCCTCCCACATTGGGCCAGGTGACGTTGAACCGCGCACGACTGCCCCGCCTGGGCCCGAAGGCCCTTCAGGCCATGCACTGCCAGTCGCCTAGCGACAATATCGACAGCGCGCACTGCAAGCGCCGCTCGATCGGGGAGCGCACGCGCCGGAACAACGGCGCCCCACTCTTCGCCTCGGGGGTCGACGACGCCACCGGAGTGCCGATCGCTCCGTGGACGGATCGCACTGATGCTCGTCTACGCCCACTATCCGGGCGAGGGGCTGGAGTTCGCCGTGCCCTGCCCTGACAACTGCCATCGGAGATGAGACGACGTCTCGAATGCCAGGCCAACAGTCTGGAATGGAACTGCGCGTCTACGGACAGTGGCCGCCGCAGATGGCCAAGGCGGGGAGTCGTCCGTCTAGCGGCTATCCCTTAAACTCTGCGTCCACCCTGTCAGCACGATGCGCAATAGGCCGAGCCATAGCGAGGGGGTACTGCTCCCAAGGTCGCCTGTCGATGGTGTCCGCAATCGGCTCCCACTCTCGCGCACCTTATCCGCGCAACACTATCGCCGAATGGAGAGATTCGAGGGAGCCTCTATGATCGCCGCTTGTGTCTGCGGCCGCAGATATGCGCGATCGTACGCGTCCAGGCGATACATCAGCGCCCCCTCGGACAGCCACTCACCCGCGGCCCAGTATGCCGCTCCAACGTTCGCCTCGTTGAGCAGCTCATAAACCATGTTCCCGACGTCGTTCCACGACTCGGCCTCTGGGCCGCTCGGCCAGCCGATTTCGCCAATGAACCCCTGCTGGTCATATGTGTCGAGCCAGGTGGTGAAATTTTCGACCTCTGAACGAACACGAGCTTCTAGCGTAGGCCAGCCTCGTGCTACAGCGTCCATTTCCGTGTCGATGTACGAATTGGCATATGTTCCAGACGTGTCGGAATCGAAGTACACATGGGCCTCGTAGACAATGTTCTGCACTGCGTCGGAGATCCACGGTTCTCCATTGATCCCAGACCAGTTCCACGCGCCACCCCACTCGTCACCAGCGACGAAGATGGCGCGCGTGTCGCCCGTTGTGCGAATGGCATCTACGGCCGCCTGGCTGAATCGCTTCCATACTGTCGATTCACTGCCCGACGGACTGGGCGGTAGGCCCCACGGCTCATTCATGAGTCCGAATCCGATGACAGCCCCATCATCCGCGAATACCGTCGCTAGCCGCTGCCAGACATCGGCGAAGTCTTCCGCCGAGATGCCCGCTCCGAACATGACTTGTTCGTCGTTCGGCAACCAGTACCTACCGTAGTTCTTCATGTCCAGGAGCACCAAGAGACCCGCGTCGCTCGCCGTCTGCACCGCTCGCTGCAACTCCGCGATTCCTTCCGGGTGCAGAGGAGCCCGGAAGGAACGCTGCACCCGCTCCCAAAGGAAATCCAGGCGAACCATCCGATGACCGCGCGAGTAGAGGTAGTCGTAAAATCGGGCGCTGTTCCAGTGATAGTCAGTGCTTCGCGTGCCGGGGACCCGACTAGGGTCGTGTTGCGAACCGCCACCGCCTTGCGTGTTGACACCGCGGAGATAGACGTACTCCTCCGCCCGGGGTTCGTCCTTTGGCTTCGCAGCCTGGGCCGGGAACTGAGGGGACATAGGGAACTCCGGTGCGGAGAGCTCACCATCCGAGGGCGGTATGCCTATGTCATTCCGTCCACGCGATTCCACGTTGCGGTCGTCAGTCGCGGGGGATCTCGACGGTTCCGACACGTGGTTCTGGTCGGTGGTCGCGTCTCCACTCGGAGAGGGCGAGGTAGGCACACCGTCGATGGCCGCTGTTCCTTGGCGGACGGATACGTCGCTTGCGGGCTCCGCGTCTGAACACCCGGCCAGGAGCAGGCTGCCAGTGGCTACCACCGCGATGACGCGGAGCATGGCCGATCCACTCTTCACCAACGCCAGACTAGGTGTGGACCGGCGATCTTGCGGGACACCCGAGAGACAAGGGCCGTCAGTTGCGCGCGTGTCCAGCGTGGCGACTGTCACCGGCAGCCGTGAGGCCGATGCACGCACCTTTCCGGCCTGAGGTGCACCATGCCGCGCGCCAACCAGCCTCGCGCCCAGCGCGCGAGCATCCGCGCTGACGGACTCTGTACCTCGTCAAGGGCGAACCGTGAACGGGCGTCGGACCGCGCTAGCACCTCGATGAAATGATGTGCCGGGCTTGCCCTACGTGTATGGACCACGGACGTTATTGACAGTCGGCGTGGTGGCCTGATCACGAAGGAGATCTCCGGAAGGAGTGGCGGTGCTTGACGTCGCCTATCCGAACCGGAGGTCTCCGTGGCCCACGCTAATGCCCGCACGACGCTGTGTGCCCGCAAGTTGATGGTCGCTCGTGTCCTGGCCGGTCACCGGCCCGGTGAGGTGGCCAAGCAGCTCCGGAGACGGCCGCGGCGATCGCGGCCGCCCGTACCGAGCACCACGCTGGGCCGGTGCGGCTGGCGGCGATCTTGGGTATCGCGGCCTCGACCATCGCCGTGGTCCTGGCCCGCGCCGGCATGCCGCGGCTGGCCGAGGTGGATGGCTCACCGGGGAATCGCTGCGCGGCCGGCGGCACAGCGACCGCCGGTATGAACGCGAACGTCCCGGGGAGCTGCGGCACGTCGACGTGAAGAAGCTCGGCCGCATTCCTGATGGCGGTGGCTGGCGGGTGCACGGCCGCAGCGAAGAGGTTCGCGGTCGCGGCCTGGGCTAGGACTACGTCCACGTGGCCATCGGCGACCACACCCGGCTGGCCTACGCCGAAATCCTGCCCGACGAGAAGGCCAGCACCTGCGCGGGCTTCCTCACCCGGGCGGCGGCCTTGTTCGCCGGGCACGGCCTCACCGTCGAGCGGGTACTGACCGACAACGCGCTCAGCTACCGCCGCGGCGCAGCCTGGATCGCCGCCTGCACCCAGCTGGGCATCGGCCGCCGGTTCATCCAGCCCGGCCGCCCCTAAACCAACGGCAAGGCCGAACGGTTCAACCGTACCCTGCAGACCGAGTGGGCCTACGCCACCGGCTGGAGCGGCAACGACCAGCGCACCGCCGCCCTGTACAGCTGGCTGGAGCACTACAACACTGCCCGCAGCCACTCCGCTTTCGAAGGTCAGCCGCCGATCAGCCGCCTCGCCGCGAGAGCAACCTGTCCGGTCACGACAGCTAGGTGCACCGCATCCAACTTCTCCACACCCATGCCGGTGCCGGCGCAGACCCTCGGGCCCCCTAGCCGACCGGCGGAAGTCCCCGGCGGCGAACGGCCGGGGCGGCTGTGACAGCGGGGGACGGGCGCGTCCGACACGGCTCAGATACGCCGTCCGCCGCGGCGCCAACTCCTACGCTTCGCGGCGTGCCCTGTCCCTCCTGTGGGGCGACGGCCGCGCGCACCCAGATCCTCCCCGGCTACTGGCGGTGCGACGCCGACGCCCGTGTCGACCAGCTCGTCGGTGCCCCCTCCGGCACGGACGCCGTACCGGCGCCGGCCGTCCCCCAGCGCTGCGGCACCGTCTACATCCAGACCCGCGACGAGGATGCCGCCACCTGCCGCTGCGGTGAGCCCGCCATCGGCGAGTGCACCGAATGCACCCGCGCCGTCTGCGCCGACCACTCCGATCTGTGGCAGGGCTGGCGAGTGTGCGACCGCGACCTCGCCAACGCCCGCCTGCGCGCCCGCGCGGCCGCCGTCGCCGAGGAGAAGCGCCGCGAGGAGGAGGCCGCCGCCGCGGAGGCCGAGCGCCTGCGGCAGCGCACCACGTTGCTCGAGCTCGCCGACGAGGACGCCGTCTGGCTGCTCTACGCCCGCGACGAGGCACGCACCGAGCAGCAGGTCCGCTCCGCCGTCCACGTGCTCCGCCGGCTCACCGCCGCCCAGTTCACCGACGTCTGCCTCTACCTGCTCCCCTACGCGCGTGAGCCCGAGACCCGGCGCACCGGGCTCACCCGGCTGACCGGCTGGGCCTTCGAGGGGCCGGACTACCACGGCCGCTCCTGGTTCCTGACCCGCAAGGGCGAGTGGTACCGCGGCGGCGCCTTCGGCGACGAGCAGCGCCGCCGGTGGAAGGACGTGCGCTTCGACGACGTCGAGAAGCGCGCCGTCATCGACGAGCTGGCCTGGCAGCAGTCGATCGACAGCCGGCTGCGCTGACCGCCCACGGGCGCCCGGCGCATGCGGCGACAGCTGCACGAACCCGGCCGTCCCCCGCCGAGTGGGCGCAGCGGCGGGGTCAGGGCCACTGCGCCGCTCCCATCGGTCCGCTGGGCCGAGCTGACCACCCCCGTGCTGGTCAGCTCGGCCGAGGCGAGGACGGCGTGCACACTCCGCCCCTTCCGCCATGCGGTACGACTTCGTACTGAACCCGCAGCGCGCCGCCACGGCAACGAGGGCGGGGGGCAAGCCGCCCGCAGATTGAGCGCAGCACCATCTGCGCACGTCTGCGCGTCAACGCTCCCCGCTGCGCTAGGTTGCCCGGCAACCGGTTGGGAGCTACGGGGGTGGCCGGATGAGCGGGTCGACGGGCGAACCGCGGGAGCCGGCGGCCACCACCCCGGCCTTCGATCCCTTCGTGGCGCAGGTGGGCTGGCTGATCGCGGCGGCGGGCGGGAAGGACCAGCTCGTCCAGCGCTCCGGCGGGCTGGTCAGCGCGCGCACGCTCGACAACTGGATGGCCAGCAGCTACCCACGCACCAAGGTGACCGGCGCCGTCCGCGAGCTCGACACGTGGGCGCGGGCCGAGATGCCCGGCTACCCGGAGGCGGCCGGGGTGCCCGCTCTCGTCGAGTCCTGCGGGCCCTACCGCGGTGCCCCCGCCGCTCCGGTGGCCCCGGCCGATCCGGCTCCCGAGCCCGCCGCCGAGGGCGCCGACCCGGCACCGCCCCGGCGCCGGCTGCCCACCTGGGCGCTGATGGCTGCCTCCCTGGTCCTCGTCGCGGTCCTCTCCTCCGCCCTCACCGCCTTCGTGATCGGCGAGCGCGGCACCGCGGCGGACTCCGCCACCACCACCGACCTGGTCGACGTGCCGCTGCCCAGCACCGGCGACGGCACGCTCGTCGAGGAGGAGGCCGGCAGCATCGGCGCCAACACCTTCGCCGACCCGCGCACGCTCTCGGGACGCGGCCCGGCCATCCCGCCGCACACCCGGATCCTGGTGCGCTGCCGCTACTACGCGCCGAGCGTGCCCAGCGTCAGCCCCGACGGCTTCTGGTACCTGGTCGAGACCGAGCCGTGGAACGGCCTCTGGACGCCGGCGAACTCCTACATGAACGGCGATCCGCCCGGTGGCCCGTACCTGCACAACACCGACTTCGCCGTCCCCGTCTGCCAGTGACGGCACGGGCCGCGCGGCACAGGGGGCACGCGACCTCCCGAAGGATCCGGGTCGCCCGGCAGGGCTCCTAGGATCGGCCCCAGCGGGTGCCCGCGCACACCTGCCGGGCACCCCCGGGCGCGGACGACTGCAGGAGGGGGTGCCGGTGCTCTCTCCTGGCCGCCGGAAGGCGGTGCCGTTCCTCGTCGGCGTCGTCGCGCTGACCGTCGCGATCGGAGTGGTCACCGCAGTGCGCTCGACAGGTGAGCCCGAGGGGGCATCCGTGGTGGATCCCCTCCCCCGGGCGGTCGTCGCCGAGTACTGGCGGGCCGACGGCTCGCCCCGGCTGACCACTGCCAGCCACCGCGTCACCGTCTTCTTCCTCGCCTTCGCCACCAGCGCGCAGCCCGGCACCGGCCGGCTCGAGTTCGCCCCCGACCAGGGCAGCGGCGTCACCCCCGAGCAGATGCGCGCCGACATCGCGGCCGTGCAGGCCCGCGGCGCCGCGGTCCTGCTCTCCGTCGGCGGCGCGGAGGACGGCGGGATCGTCGTGCGCACCGACGAGCAGGTCGACGAGGTCGTCAGCAGCATCGAGCGGATCTGCGACACCTACGGCTGCGTCGGCGTCGACTGGGACCTCGAGCAGGGCGGCGCCGGCACCGACCTACGGGCTCTGGTCAGCGCCAGCGCCCGGCTCAAGGCGAGCCGGGGAGCCGACTTCGCCGTCACCGTCTCCGCCGAGCCGGGCCTGCGCCTGTACGAGGACTTCGCCCTGGCCGAGGGCGAGGCCACCGTGGACGGCCGGACGTGGCGTGGCCGGGTCTGCGACCTCTACGGGCCGCAGTTCTACGACTTCCCCCAGACCCCCGAGAAGCGCCGGGCCGACATCGTGGCCACAGCGCAGCGGTTGGTCGACCGCGGACTCGAACCGTCCCGGTTCACGATCGGCACCACCTATGCCGGCTCCGCGCTCGGCGACCCGGGGCAGATGCCGGTCGAGGAGTACCTCGCCGCCTACCGCGCCCTCGCCGACGCCGGAGTCCGGGTGCGTGGCGCCTACGTGTGGGACATGACGATCGAGAGCGCGGAGGGCTACCCGTTCGCCGAGGCCTTCGGCGCCGAGCTCGGCACCTGAACCGCGGTCGGCCCGGGCTCCAGCATCCGGCCGGTCGCATCGGGCCGCACCTCGGTGGTGGCGCAGAGCCCGCGCTCGTTCATCGCGTCGACGATCGGCTGGAGGGCCTCGATCGAGTTGAGCGTCGCCTGCCCCAGGCCGTCGTGCATGGTGATGATCGAGCCGTCCCGCATCGGCCCGACGACGTTGGCCGCGATCTCCTCGGCGGAGATCCCCTCGGTGTCGTGCGAGTCGACCAGGTTGTCGCTCGCGTCCCGGCCGAAGGACATGACCAGCCGCAGCCCGAGCGCCTGCGCGACGTCGTCCACCTGCTGGTTCACCGCCCCGTACGGCGGCCGGTAGAGGTCGGGCACCGGGGCGCCCTCGGCCACCAGCAGCTCGTTGGCCCGACGCAGCTCCTCGCGGATCTGCGCGTCGCCCCACGGCGCCACCTGCTCGCCGGAGGGCAGCTCCCCGGTGGTGAGGTTCGCGTGCGACTGGGTGTGGTTGCCCAGGACGTGCCCCTCGGCGACGGCTCGCCGGACGAGCTCCCCCCGGCCCTCGATGTTGTGCCCGCTCCAGAAGAAGACGGCGGAAAGGCCCAGGTCGCGGAGCCGGTCCAGCAGTGCGCCGGTGTGCTGCCGCGGGCCGTCGTCGAAGCTGAGGACGACGTACCCGCCGGAGCAGTCGCTGGTGAGAGGGCGGAGCTCCACCGGCTCACCCGCCGACGCCGGTGCGGCCGACGCCACCTCGCTCCCCGACACGTCCGAGACCACCCGGTAGCCGGTGAAGGTCAGCCCCAGGACGACCGCCAGCGCGACCAGCAGCATCCGCCGCCGGCGGCTCACCGGGCCACCTGCCGGTAGAGCAGCCAGACGTCGGCGTCGGCGACGCCCGAGGCCGGGATGGTCGCCACCAGTTCGTAGTCGGTGTAGTTGTCGTGCAGCGCCGTGAGGATGACCTCCTCCATGGCGTCCTCGGCCGGCGAGCCGGTGCTGGCCGTGTGCAGGACGATCGCTTCGTAGTCGAGGTCCTCGATGGCCACCCGGACGGCGTCCTCGCCGCGGGCGTAGAGCCCGTAGGTGTCGGCCCACTGCACCGCGGGCCGGTCGTTCGTGTAGTACTCGAGCGCCGCCGCGGCGGTGCCGCTGGCCAGGTAGGACCCCGCCGCGGGGTCGTCGAGGATCTCGGCGACGACCGGCCGCACGTCCGGCCAGGCCGCGTAGACCGCCCCCGACCGGGAGACGCCGAACAGCACCAGCACGGGCAGGATCAGCAGCACCGGCCCCAGCCGCCACGTGCCCCGCGACAGCCGGGTCAGCGCGAGGCCGGCGAGGGGCGCCAGGAAGAGCGCCGAGTACGCCAGGTTGCGGTCGAACGCCACCGCCGATCCCGTCCACAGCTGCGCGGCCGGGAACACCGCGCTCGCGGCGAGCAGCACCGCCGCCAGCAGCGCGTTCGACCTGCCCGTGCCGGCGAGCCGCACCGCCCCGGCGCCGGCCACCAGCACGAGGATCCCGATGTCGAGCACGAGCCACCCGACCAGTCCGGTCCACGGGTGCGGGCTGAGCGGCACGTTGCCGAGGAGGTCGGTCCACGCCCGCGTGCCAGGCCCCGCTCCGAGCAGGTGCACCATGCCCGTCAGGAGCACCGCCGTGCCGCCGACGAGAGCCGTCCGGCGGAGCGCACCGGCACCGGCCAGGGCCGACCCCGCGACCAGGGCGAACGGGACGAGGAGGGCGGTGGAGTACTGGAGGACCGGCACCAGGGCGAGCAGGGCGCCGGCTCCCAGCGCCGATGCGGCGCCGCCGCGCGCCGCGATCGCCCAGAGGGCGGCCGCCAGGCCGGCCAGCGCCACGGCGTCCGCCGTCCCGAGCCCCGCGACGAACACCACCGGCGCGCTCAGCGCGAAGGCGACCGCCGTCAGGACGCCCGCCCGGTGCGGGAAGCACGCCGCGACCGCGCCCGACAGCAGCACCATCGCGGCGACCACACAGGCCAGCCCGAACGCGCGAACGAGGAACAGCCCGCCGACGCTGTCGAGCGCGGCGGCCAGCACGGGGTAGAGGAAGGGAGCGCCGGGCAGCGCCTCGACGGGCACGCCGGCCGCTGCCTGCGCGATCCACTGCCCGATGACGTCCCGGCCGGTGTTGACGGCGAGCGCCTCGTCGGCCGAGGCGCCGTTGCGCAGCCGCAGCGCCAGGACCGCGAGCACGACGGCCGTCAGGACGAGTGGGAGCCGGGCGATCCACCGGCGGCTCGCCGGGCGGACCAGGCGTGCGGGGAGGGACAGCAGCACTGCGTCGTGCCAGTGCGGTGCCCGGTAGGTGCCCGAGGGCGCGGCGGGGGTGACGGTCATCGCCGTCCCTCCTCGCGCGCCGGCAGGGTGCCGTCACGGTCCTTCTTCGGGAGGATGCGTCGCACCGCCAGGGACAGCATCAGCACCGTGACCGCCGTCAGGACGGCGGTGGCGCCCATGAACCCGTCGTGGCTCACCTGCTCCAGGAGAGCGGGGAATCCGGCGTCCATCAGGTGATCCACTCGGGCTCGGCGCCGTGCAGCGCGCGGGACAGCGCCTGCCAGTTCACGATCGACTGGGCCATGTCGTAGACGACCATCGGGAGCAGGAACGCCGCGTAGATGCGGCCCCGCCGGCCCGCCTTCCACGACGCCAGCACCTGGTCGAGGACGAAGACCGGGATGATCACCAGCCAGACCAGGTGCAGCGACGGCTCCTCGAGGGCCAGCGCGTAGGACCAGGCAGCGATCATGAGCAGCGGCACGAGGCTGCGGAAGTAGGTCCACAGCTGGACCAGCCACGCCTTGCGCGTGTGCTCGACGAAGCCGTACGTCATGAGCGTCTCGAGCGTGCCCCGCTGCCAGCGCAGCCGCTGTGTCCGCCAGTCCGACCAGGTCGGCATGATGTCGGTGACCACCGTGCAGTCCGGCGCGCACCGGGGGTCGTACCCGAGCCGCTGCAGGGCGACGGTCAGCTCGTAGTCCTCGGTGAGCGACGCCTCGTGGTAGACCTGCCCCGGCACGCCGGGCAGCAGCGCGGAGCCGCGGGCGGCAGCCACGGCCCGCAGCGCCTCCGCCGTGAACATGGTGGCCGCCCCGGAGAGCACGTGGATCCGGCCCGCGCGGCGGTGCACCGTCCGCAGCCCCTGGGCGTACTCGATCTTCTGCAGCAGCCCGATCCGCGACGGGTGGTCAGCGGCCTCGTAGGAGCCGCTGATGCCACCGCGCTTCCGGTAGGCCTCGAAGTAGCGCATCCCGCGCTCGATGAAGTCGGGGCTGAGCCGGCTGTCGGCGTCCATCGACAGGACGACGTCGTCGGGTTCGAGCGCCGCCAGGACCAGCGCCAGCCCCTGGTTCAGCGCGCCCGCCTTCTTGGCGGTGTTGCCCCGGGTCTCCAGCACGTCGACGCCCAAGGCCCGGGCGATCTCGACCGTGCCGTCCGTGCAGTTGTCGGCCGCAACGAGGATGCGCTGGGGTGGCATGGTCTGCCGGCGGAGGCTCGCGATCGTCTGCGCGATGCCGACTTCCTCGTTGTGCGCCGGGATGACCGCCGTGACGCGCGCCTGCCGGCGATGGGCGCCCCTGCCGGGCTCCGGCGCTGTGCGCGGGGTCTCGGCCGGCGCCAGCACCGCGGCGTTGGACTCGAAGCGGTACTGCCGGGGGATCTCCGGCGCGAACGTCGTGCGCGCTTCCGCGGCGGGGCCGAGGCCGTCCACAGGATGCGTGCGAGCGCCCTCGATTCCTGCAGTTCCCACCGGATCCCCCCGATTGCCGCGAGCGACCCGGCAAGTGCGCCTCGGGCTCACGGATCTTCATCCCGCACGTTCCTCCTCACCGCGGCAACGAGAGCAGGCGCCGAGAACGTATGACGGGGAAGGGTGGTCGGGAAAGGCTTTACCGGTGCGATCTTTGTGCGCTCAACTGACTACGCTGAGTTACTGCCACATTTCAGCCACAGCCGCGTGACGTGCGGGTTCACCCCCGAGTCGACCGTGCGCCGGGCCGCGCGAGCCTGGCATCGTTACTCTCAGTTCCTGCCGCACGAGCCTTTTTCGTCGCATTTCCCCCGAGCCCCTCGCGCATTCATCGACCATTCCCCTCGCTCGCCTCCCCGCCCTTGCGGAGCCCCCTTCGGGCGCTCCCACCCGGTCCGGGCCGGCGCACCCACCCCGAGGAGAACCGGCTGGTAGGAGCAGTGGTGCGAGGACGTGCCGGCTGGTCCGAGGTGGCTCGACCGCGAGATCCCACGGTCTGCGCCGAACCGAGAAGCGTGGTGGGCTGCGGTGGGAATGCAGCAGCACGGCACACATGCAGGCGCGAACGAACGAGTTGTGCCCTGTCGATCTCGTGGACGGTGCGCGGATCCGGACGACCCGCCACCGACGACTCGCCCGCCACGCCTCGGCTCACCGCTCGAAGAAGGCCGGGCGCCTACCACGAGCCGTGATCCGATCGGCTGTGCGACATGGTGCCGTGAGGTAGATCACGCACGTGCCGACGGATCGGCACCCTCGATCGGGCGACTCCGCCGGCAGCCGCGCTGACCGGCAGACCTGCGCGGCGCGCTACGCCACCCTGGGCAGCAGGCGCAGCCGGGCCCAGAAGCCGGTGCTCGTCATCGACCCCTCACGGGAGGACCGGTCCCGGGCCTCGGGCTCCGCCGCGTCGTCGGCAGCCGCCCCCGCCGGATCCTCGGCCTCGGCCTGCACCGCCGGACGGAGACGGGGAGGTGGCACGGGCGCCAAGCGGTGGACGTCGGCCGGTCCGTACGCGGACGCCGGCGCGGCGTGGCGGCCGTAGCTCTCGGCTCCGGAACTGCGGAGGACGACCGTGGCGCTCATCGTCGCCGGGTCGGCATCGTGATCCACCGTCCACGGCACTACCGCTGCATGCTCATCGGATTGCCCCACACCTATCTCATCGGCAGCCGAGGTTGCGTCCGTGACGCTGCCCGGTCGACAGCGCGGCGGCTCCCCCCTCCGGGTGATCCGGGCCTCGGGACGGGTGAACCCGCGCCGTCCCGAGGCCGATGCCCCTGCCATGCACCAGCCAGACCAGGACGCTGCCCTGCGGCGGCGCCCCGGCCGCGCGCTGCTCCTGACCATCGGGTTGGTCGCGCTCTTCGCCACCGGCATCGGGCCGCGCCCGGCCGGCGCGGCGTGGGACCGGACCTACGACGTCGTCCTCTACAACCTGCCCTACCTCGCCGCCGCGGCCGTCTGCGTCATGGCGGCCCGGCGGGTGCGGTCGGAGCGGATCGCCTGGGGCACGCTCGCCGTCGCCCTGGCCCTCGGCGCGCTCGGCAACGTGCTGCGCGTGCTCTCCGCCGGGTTGCAGGGCAACGAACCGTCGTCCACCCTCTCGCACGCGGTCATGCTGGTGGCCTACCTGGCCATGTACGTGCCGGTCGTCGTGCTGATCCGCACCCGGGTGCCGCGCTTCCACCCGAGCATGTGGCTCGACGGGGTGGTGGCCGCCCTCGGCAGCCTCGCCGCCGGCGTCGCCTTCCTCCTGGGCCCCTACCTGCTGACCGCCCCCGGCGAGAGACCGGTGGCGGCCGTCGACCTCGCGGCACCGATCACGACGATCCTGCTCATCGGCATGGTCATGGCCGTCGGCGGCATCCTCGGCGTGCGCCTCGACCGCACCTTCGTGCTGCTCGGCGCCGCGCTGGGCCTGATCTGCCTGTCGGACCTCATCCTGTTCGGCCTCAAGGTGCAGGGCACCTACGTCGACGGCGGGCCGCTGGAGCTCGGCTGGCTCCTCTCCGTCGTCCTGGCCGCCGCGGCCGCCGCGGGCGCGGTCGAACCGCCCCGGCTCCTCCGCAGCGGCGGCTCCCGCACCGGCTGGCGGCTGCTCGCCGTGCCGCTCGCCTGCCTGGTCGCCAGCCTCGTCGTGCTCAGCCCCTGGTCGCAGCCCGTGCCCGACGTCGCCGGCTGGCTGGCCATCGGGTGCGTGCTGGCCGGCGTCGTCCGCATCGCCGTCACCTTCCGCGAGGTGCGCGGGTACAACCAGGTCAAGCTGGAGTCGCGCACCGACGAGCTCACCGCCCTCGCCAACCGCCGGGCGCTCATCGAACGGGCCCAGCGGGTCGTCGCCTCGGCCACGCCAGAGCAGCCCGCCGCCCTCCTGCTGCTCGACCTCGACGGGTTCAAGGAGATCAACGACAGCCTCGGCCACTCCGCCGGCGACGACCTGCTCCGCCAGATCGGGCCGCGGCTGCTCGGCTCCCTGCGCGCCGGCGACGTCCTGGCCCGGCTCGGGGGCGACGAGTTCGCCGTCCTGATGCCGGCCGCGGCGGCCGACGAGGCGCGGGCGCTCGCCGAACGGCTGCGCGAGCTGCTGCTCGCGCCGTTCACGGTCGCCGACGTCCGGCTGCACGTCGGCGTCAGCATCGGCGTCGCCACCACGCCGGCCCCGGCGGCGACCGTCGAGGAGCTGCTGCACTGCGCCGACGTCGCCATGTACAGCGCCAAGCGCGCCCGCGAGGGGGTGCACGTCTACGTGCCCGACCCCGTCACCGGCACCGCCGGCAGCGACCGCCTGCGCACCATGGAGGAGCTGCGGACCGCCCTCGACGGGGACGAGATCTGCGTCTTCCTGCAGCCGCAGGTGGATCTGCGCGACGGCCGGATCGTGGGCACCGAGGCGCTGGTCCGGTGGAACCACCCCACCCGGGGGCTGCTCTCCCCCGCCCACCTGCTGCCGGCGGCCGAGCAGGCCGGGCTGCTGCGACCGCTCACCGACCGGGTGCTCGAACTGGCGCTCACCGCGGCCGCCCGCTGGTGGCCCGAGCGCGAGGTGCCGGTGTCGGTGAACCTGTCGGCGGCGAACGTCACCGACCTCGACCTGGCCGGCAAGGTCACCGCCGCGCTGCACCGACACGGCCTGCCCGCACGGGCGCTCACGCTGGAGCTCGTCGAGGACACCCTCATGGCCGATCCCGAGCGCGGCCGCACGGTGCTCGCCGACCTGCGCGCCTCGGGCGTGCGCACCTCCATCGACGACTACGGCACGGGGTACAGCTCGCTGGCCTACCTGCGGCACCTCCCGGCCGACGAGCTCAAGCTCGATCGCAGCCTGACCGCCGACGTCGACCGCGACCCGCGGGCGGCGGCCATCGTGCAGAGCACAGTCGCGCTGGCCCACGCCCTCGGCCTGAGCCTGGTGGCCGAGGGGGTCGAGACGCTGGCGACGAGTGCCACGCTTGCCCGCCTCGGGTGCGACGTCGCGCAGGGGTACGCCCTCGCGCGCCCCATGCCGGTCGAGGACTTCCTGGACTGGCTGGCCGCCTCCGACTCCGGGCTCGTCGACGCGGCCCTGATCCCGCAGCTCAGCCGGGGGTGGACCCCCGACTGACTCCGCCGGGTGAGGAGGACACTCCGGGGTGACGCGCGACCGGGCGACACGCCGACCACGATCACCACGCAGCGTTGCTGTTTGTGGACTATGAGCGGGTGACGCCGCCTTCCCCTGCCCCTGACCTGCTCGCTTCCCCCGTCGCCTGGCGCGACCTCGCTCCGGAGATCCTCCGGCAGCGACTCGTGATCGAGGGCTACCCGGCCGCGCCCGTGGACGACGCCCAGATCCGCACGTACCTCTCGGCCCTTTCCCGCGAGGTGGACATGGTCCAGCTCCTCGAGCCGGTGACGCACCGCTCCGACCTCTACGGCTGGGCCGGCTGGATCCACTGGGAGACCTCGGGCGCGCACTTCTACGCCTGGGAGCAGCCGCGGCTGTTCTTCTCCGTCGACATCTACACGTGCAAGGCGTTCGACCCCGACGTCGCCGTGGCGTTCACCGCCGACTTCTTCGCCGCCCGCACCGTCGTCGCGAAGTCCTTCTGACATGGCCCTCCGTCTGCTGGTGGCGCACTCCCCCGCCGAACGGGACGCCGCACGCCAGGTCGAGGCCGACGTCTTCCTGCAGGCCTTCGGCAACGCGCCCGAGCTCTTGGAGCAGGAGTACGGCGACTACGAGGCGCGGTCGCGGTTCGTCGCGGTGATCGACGAGGAGAGCGGCGCCGCCCTCGGCACCGCTCGGCTGATCACCGCCGGCGACAGCCCGGTGAAGACCCTGGTCGACGTGGCGGGTGGCCCCTGGCGGCTGCCCGTGGCCGACAGCCTGGGCGCCGTCGGCCTCGAGCCCGGGACCGTGTGGGACGTGGCGAGCCTCGCCGTGGACCCCCGGTACCGCGCCGGCGCCGCGGGCGCGGAGGTCAGCGTCGCCCTGTGCCACGGCATCTGGCGGTACGCCCGCAATTGCGGGATCCCCGGCATGGTCACCATCCTCGACGACCGGGTGCACCGGCTGGTGCGTGCGATGGGCCTGCCCTGGCACACGATGGCGGGCGCGACCTCCCAGCCCTACCTCGGCTCCCCCGCCAGCACCCCGTGCGTCTTCGTCGTGCGGACGGCGGAGGCGGAGGTGTACGCGGCCCGCCCGGACCTCGCACCGGCCCTGGACCACGGCGTGTTCCGCTCGATCACCGTCGACCCGGCCGACCTGGCAGCCACCCGCGGCGTCCTCGTCGAGCCGGCCGAGCCGGCGCTCGCGGAGCCGTTCCGCCGGGACACCACCGGATGGCGGCCGCCGGCGTCCCGCCGCACGGATCAGGTCACGAACCCGGCCGGCGCGTAGGTACCGGACCGCCGGCGCTGCTCACGCGGCCCTGACAGCGCCGGCGGCGAGCTGCTCCTGGTACCAGGCGTAGGTCTCCTCGAGCCCCGTCCGGAGATCGATCCGGGCACGCCAGCCCAGGCCGTGCAGCTTCGAGACGTCGAGTAGCTTGCGGGGTGTGCCGTCCGGCTTCGAGGTGTCGAACTCCAGACGCCCCTCGTAGCCGACGACGTCGGCGACGAGTTCCGCGAGCTCGCGGATCGAGAGGTCGGCGCCCACCCCCACGTTGATCGGCTCCGGCTCGTCGTAGTGCTCGAGGAGGAACAGGCAGGCCCGCGCGAGGTCGTCGACGTGGAGGAACTCCCGGAGCGGTGCGCCGGTGCCCCACACGACGACCGACGGCGCGGCGGCGAGCTTGGCCTCGTGGAACCGACGGATGAGCCCGGGCAGCACGTGGGAGTGCTGCGGGTGGAAGTTGTCGCCGGGCCCGTACAGGTTGGTCGGCATGGCGGAGATGTAGTGGACGCCGTGCTGCCGGCGCAGCGCCTGCACGTGGAGGACCCCCGCGATCTTGGCGATCGCGTAGGCGTCGTTGGTCTCCTCGAGCGGCCCGGTGAGCAGGCTGTCCTCACGGATCGGCTGGGGCGCGAGCCTGGGGTAGATGCAGCTCGAGCCGAGGAACAGCAGACTGGTCGTGCCGTGACGGGCGGCGGCGTCCAACACGTTGACCTGCATGCGCAGGTTGTCGGAGATGAAGTCGGCCGGGTAGGCGCTGTTGGCCAGGATGCCGCCGACCTTGGCCGCCGCCATCACCACGGTGGCCGGCCGCTCCGCGGCGAAGAACTCCTCGACCGCGGTCCGGTCGCGCAGGTCCAGCTCGGCGGAGGTCCGCGTCACGAGGTTGGTGAACCCCTCCGCCCGGAAGTGCCGCAGCACGGCACCGCCCACGAGGCCTCGGTGGCCGGCGATGAACGTCGAGGTGTCTCGAGAATGAACAGTCGTGGACAAGGCCGTTCCCTTTCCGCCGCCGGGCTGCCAGGCTAGCGCCCCTCAGGAGCCGGATGTACCGGTTCCGGGCCGACAGCCAGAGGTACGTGCGATGTCGAAATCCGCATTGATCACAGGCATCACCGGCCAGGACGGCTCGTACCTCGCCGAGTTCTTGCTCGACAAGGGCTACGAGGTGCACGGCATCGTCCGCCGGTCATCGAGCTTCAACACCGAACGTCTGGAGGACATCTACCAGGACCCCCATGCCCCGGACCGACGCCTGTTCCTCCACTACGGAGACCTCGCTGACGGCACCGCGCTCACGAACCTCCTGCGGGAGGTGAACCCCGACGAGGTCTACAACCTCGGTGCCCAGTCGCACGTGATGGTCTCGTTCGACCAGCCGGTGTTCACCGGCAACGTCACCGGCATCGCCGCGATGCGGCTGCTCGAGGCCGTCCACGCGGCCCGCGTCCGCACCAGGATCTACCAGGCGTCGTCGTCCGAGATGTTCGGCGCGACGCCGCCACCGCAGGACGAGGACACGCCCTTCTACCCACGGAGTCCGTACGGCGTGGCCAAGCTCTACGCGTACTGGGCCACCCGCAACTACCGGGAGGCCTACGACGCCTACGCCGTCAACGGCATCCTGTTCAACCACGAGTCGCCGCGGCGCGGGGCCACCTTCGTCACCCGCAAGGTGACCCGTGCCGTCGCGCGGATCCAGGCGGGCCTGCAGGAGAAGCTGTACCTGGGCAACCTGGAGGCGGTCCGCGACTGGGGCTACGCGCCCGAGTACGTCGAGGGCATGTGGCGCATGCTGCAGCAGTCGGAGCCGAGGGACTACGTGCTCGCCACCAACACGGCGTACACGGTGCGCGACTTCGTCCGCATGGCCTTCCTCCACGTCGGGCTCGCGTGGGAGGACTACGTCGTCCACGACAAGCGCTATGAGCGGCCGACCGAGGTGAACGCCTTGATCGGTGACTACTCCAAGGCCAAGCACGAACTGGGCTGGGAGCCGAAGGTGCTGACGCCCGAGCTGGTGGAGATCATGGTGGACGCCGACATCAAGCTGCTCGACGACGAGCGGTGCGGCCGGCTGGTGCGCATCGACGCCTGACCCCCGACGCCTGATGCCACCCCGCCTGCCGTCGAGCAGGCGGGGTGGCATCGTGCCGTCGGCAGCGCGGACGCGGATCCGGCGGGCACCGTCGACGTCCCCGCCGGGGACGATCCCGGCGGGGACGGCGACGGATCAAACGACGGAGCGGAGGGCGGGGCGGAGGGCGCGCTGCCAGCCCCCGGCGTACTGCGAGGTGCTCAGCGTCATCGCCGCGGTACCGGTGTCACCGGCCTGCGGCCGCGGCTGGTAGGCCAGCTGGCTCACCTGCGCCCCCGAGCCCTCCGCCGCCTCGGTCCACCCGGCCGCCTCGGTGATCGCCACGCTGCCGCTGTCCGCGCCCGCCCCACCGACCAGCATCGCCCCCGGCGTGAGGGTCGTGACCCCCGGGACGTTCAGCGCCTTGCTCCGATAGCTGTTCACCCGGATTCCGGCATCGCTGTCGAACGGGTTGCCCGCATCCACCCCGCCGAACGCGGTCACCACCGCATTCCACTTCTGCGCGGAGGACAGCTGCCACGTCCACGACGCCGGCTCCGCCGCCGCATCGGCGACCACCCGGTAGTAGACGAACACCGTCGCCAACGACCGGATCGCCAACGGCTCCACCACCGCCGACCAGCCCGCCGGCACCGACGTCACCGACGGCGCGTCGTTGGCCGTGAACTGCGCGATCAGCACATCCCCCGTCGCCACCCCCGCCGGCTTGCCGATCGTCACCGACGTCACCGCCGCCGTGCTCACCGCCTGCGCCGACGCCCCGGCCACGACCTCCCCACCCACAGGCGGCGGACCCGCCGGCTCGGTCACCGTCACCGTCTGCGACGCCGGCGCACCCGCCCCGGCCCCGTTCGACGCCGTCAACGTCACCACGAACGACCCCGCCGCCACGAACGTGTGCACCGGGTGCTGCTCCGTCGACGTCGACCCGTCCCCGAAATCCCACGCCCACGACGTCGGCGACCCCGTCGAGGTATCCGTGAACGCCACCTCCACCGGCGACTCACCACCGGCCACCGACGACGTGAAGCTGCTCGCCGGCACCCCGACCGGCGCCGCCGGCTCGGTCACCGTCACCGTCTGCGACGCCGGCGCACCCGCCCCGGCCCCGTTCGACGCCGTCAACGTCACCACGAACGACCCCGCCGCCACGAACGTGTGCACCGGGTTCTGTTCCGTCGACGTCGACCCGTCCCCGAAATCCCACGCCCACGACGTCGGCGACCCCGTCGAGGTATCCGTGAACGCCACCTCGACCGGCGACTCACCACCGGCCACCGACGACGTGAAGCTGCTCGCCGGCACCTCCCCGGTCACGGGGGGCGGCTCCTCACCGGGCGCGGCGGGGCGGAGGGCGCGCTGCCAGCCCCCGGCGTACTGCGAGGTGCTCAGCGTCATCGCCGCGGTACCGGTGTCACCGGCCTGCGGCCGCGGCTGGTAGGCCAGCTGGCTCACCTGCGCCCCCGAGCCCTCCGCCGCCTCGGTCCACCCGGCCGCCTCGGTGATCGCCACGCTGCCGCTGTCCGCGCCCGCCCCACCGACCAGCATCGCCCCCGGCGTGAGGGTCGTGACCCCCGGGACGTTCAGCGCCTTGCTCCGATAGCTGTTCACCCGGATTCCGGCATCGCTGTCGAACGGGTTGCCCGCATCCACCCCGCCGAACGCGGTCACCACCGCATTCCACTTCTGCGCGGAGGACAGCTGCCACGTCCACGACGCCGGCTCCGCCGCCGCATCGGCGACCACCCGGTAGTAGACGAACACCGTCGCCAACGACCGGATCGCCAACGGCTCCACCACCGCCGACCAGCCCGCCGGCACCGACGTCACCGACGGCGCGTCGTTGGCCGTGAACTGCGCGATCAGCACATCCCCCGTCGCCACCCCCGCCGGCTTGCCGATCGTCACCGACGTCACCGCCGCCGTGCTCACCGCCTGCGCCGACGCCCCGGCCACGACCTCCCCACCCACAGGCGGCGGACCCGCCGGCTCGGTCACCGTCACCGTCTGCGACGCCGGCGCACCCGCCCCGGCCCCGTTCGACGCCGTCAACGTCACCACGAACGACCCCGCCGCCACGAACGTGTGCACCGGGTGCTGCTCCGTCGACGTCGACCCGTCCCCGAAATCCCACGCCCACGACGTCGGCGACCCCGTCGAGGTATCCGTGAACGCCACCTCCACCGGCGACTCACCACCGGCCACCGACGACGTGAAGCTGCTCGCCGGCACCCCGACCGGCGCCGCCGGCGTGGTCACCGACACGGCGACGGATTCGGCCGACCTGTTCCCGGCGCCGTCGACGGCGGACACCGTGTAGCTGTACGTGCTCGACGGGGCCACCATCGTGTCCTCGAAGGATGTCGCGCCGGTCACCGTGGGACCCACGACCGTGCCGTTCCGCGTGACCCGGTAGGAGGTGACCCCGACGTCGTCCGTGGACGCCGTCCAGCTCACCGTCACCTGACCGGAGCTGTTCGCGGTGGCGGTCAGCCCGGAGGGCGTGGACGGTGCCGTGGTGTCCGCCGCGGCACCGTTGAGCGCGAGCTCGGCGTGGTAGTAGCGGTCGGTCTCGTCGTCGTCGCTGGCGAGCACGACCAGCCCCGACGCGGCGGTGACCGGGGCCTTGGCCGTCGTCGCGTTGTTGAGCGACGCGCCGGGCCACGTCAGGAGGGTGGCCCGAGGCGTGAAGGACAGGCTCGCGCCCAGCGGCGCGTGCCGGTAGTAGACGTCGCCTCCACTCTCCGTCGTCATCACCACGTACAGGCGGCGGTTGGTGGCGTCCAGCGCCAGCTGCGGGCGCGTGAGGTTCTCCCCCACGGTGGCCGCCGTCGTCGCCGTCCACGTGCCCGACGAGGACCGGGAGAGCACGCGGATGCTCGGGTCGGACGAGGAGTCACTGGAGGAGTCGCCGCGCGAGGTCTTGATGGCCGCGTACACCCGCCCCTGGTCGTCCTCGACGAGCGCCTTGAGGTTGACGTGGTCGTCCGCGCTCCGGGTACCGCTGAGGGCGGTCTCCATCGTCCACCCGCTGGCGTCCGGGGAGCTGTCCTGGTGCACGGCGAACCGCATGACCTGGGAGCCCTGGTCCGACCACATCACCCCGATCCGGCCACTGAAGGCCACGATCGCGGAGATGTCGTCGGAACTGATGTCGTTGTCCGACACGGGAACCGGGAATGGCGCCGTCCAGGTCGTGTCGTCCGTCGTGGAGTGGGCGACCCACACCTGGTCGTCGTCGGTGTAGGTGACCCACAGCCGCCCGAGGCTGTCCCGGGTGATCGTGACCGACTCGACGGATCCGGTCGCGACCGACTTCGGGAAGCCGGCATCCATCGCGTACGTCTGCGTGCCCGCGTCGTAGCTCAGCCGCGCCGCCTGGATCGTGCCGCTGGTCACCCGGCTCGCGACGAACAGGGTCCCTCCCTGCCACAACGCGTCCCCGGTGCTCGCCGCTCGCCCGTCCACGACCGTGCCGGTGTTCTGCCAGGTGTGATCGGGCAGCAGGCGGTGGATCGTCACGTCGGGATTGCCGTCGGCGCCGTTGCCGCTGGTCCGCATGAGCGCCCACCAGGCACCGTCGTTGAACCACAGCTTGCTCTGCGGCTTGTCCTCCGTGGGCGCCGGGCCGGCGTCGGCGAAGGGCGGCCCCTGGTACATCTGCGGAACGGGTTCGGCTGCGCCCGCCTCACCCGCGCCGAAGGCCTGCACCGATCCCAGGCCGACGACCAGCGCGACCAGCAGCACGAGGACCCGTGCCCGCCGCGAGGATCCGGACACTGACTGCACGCGGTTCTGCTGCATGGGAGTCCCCTGGAAGAGGCGGCCGAACGACCGGGTGGCCACGTGACCGGAAGGCCGGATGGGCGGAGCGCAGCCTAGGGATCGCCGGGACCGTCTGACGCCGGCCGATCCTGCCCGGACCGCGCCTCCGGCCCGCCGTCACAGCGCGCCGACCAGCGG
The DNA here is from genome assembly GCF_054051175.1 of Blastococcus sp. SYSU DS0753. Classification (NCBI taxonomy): domain Bacteria; kingdom Bacillati; phylum Actinomycetota; class Actinomycetes; order Geodermatophilales; family Geodermatophilaceae; genus Blastococcus; species Blastococcus sp. SYSU DS0753. The sequence continues at coordinate 77,731 of NZ_JBJHAT010000014.1, forward strand.
CTATCCACAGTGACGCAACGACCCATCAGTCGAAGGCGCCGGAGTGCGCGAGCGCTGCGACCAGGTCGGCGACGTCTTCGTGCACCCGGTCCGCGATCTGGCGCTGCGTCGCGCCCTGGCCCCAGCCTTCGCCGGCCGGGTCGATGTAGGTCACCGACACCTCGGCGCCGTCTGCCGCGGCGCGCACGGCGTCGTGCACCTCGTCGTCGGACGCGGGCGCACCGCCGGGCGCCCACGGGGCCACGACGACGACGACCGCGTCAGGTGCCCGCCGCTCGACCGCCGCGAACGCCTCCTCCGCCCCCTCGCCGACGGCGTCCGCGGACGCCGGGCCGACTTCGGTCTCGTGGAAGACGACCACCTGGGTGGAGTCGACGACCGCTCGCTCGACCAGGTCCGCGAAGGGCGGATCCCCCGCGTACCCCCCGTCGTCCGCGGTTGCGACCGCCAGCTCCAGCGGGGTGCCTGCGGCGGCGAGGGACGACGCGAGCACTGCCGGCCAGCCATCGGCGGCCGGCTGCCCGCCGGCGGAGATCACCGGGTCGTCGCTGACGACGACCGTCGTCACCGGGTGGACCGATCCCGAGGGGGGTGCGGCGGTGGCGCCCCCGGTCGCTGACGGCCCGGCGACGGAGGGCCCGGCGACCGACGACCCGGCCGGGGGATCGGCGGCGGTGCCGGCCCCCTCCGGCTGCGTCCCGGCGGCGCAGGAGGTGCTGACGACGGTCGCGCACCCGATCAGCGCGAGACCGAGCAGCCGGGCCGGCCGGTCTGCCACCTCAGTACGCACCGGAGCCGCGGACGACCGCACCGACCGTCTTCCACAGGATCATGAAGTCGTACGCCAGCGACCAGTTCTCGACGTAGCGGATGTCCATCCGCACCGAGTCGTCCCAGGTGAGATCGGACCGCCCGCTGACCTGCCACAGCCCGGTGATCCCGGGTTTGACGAGGAACCGACGGCGCATGTCGAAGCCGTACTGCTCGACCTCGGACGACAGCGGGGGGCGCGGTCCGACCAGGGACATGTCGCCGGCCAGCACGTTCAGCAGCTGCGGCAGCTCGTCCAGCGAGTAGCGGCGCAGCGACCTCCCCACCCGGGTGACGCGGGGATCGTCCCGCAGCTTGAACAGCACTCCGTTGCCGTCGTCCCGCGCGGCCAGCTGCTGCACCATGCCGTCCGCACCGGCCACCATCGTGCGGAACTTGAGCATCCGGAAGGTGCGCCCGTGGCGGCCGACCCGGTCCTGGCGGTAGAGGACCCCACCCCTGCTGGTGAGGCCGACCAGCAGGGCGATCCCCAGCAGGACCGGCAGCAGCACGATGATCGCGCCCGCCGCCGCGGTGCGGTCGAACGTCTCCTTGGTCAGCCGGCGGACCCCCCGCAGCTCGGGCCGCTCCATGTGCAGGAGCGGCAGCCCGGAGACCGGACGGATCTGCACCCGGCTCCCGACGATCTCGGTCATGGCGGGGGCCAGCAGCAGTTCGGCGCGGGTCTCCTCCAGCCCCCACCCCAGCCGCCGGAGCGCGGGTCCGTCGAGCTCGGGGCACGGCAGGACGGCCACGGTGTCCACTTCGTGCTCCTTGACCACCTCCACGACGTGATCGAGGTCCCCGAGCACCGGCAGGCCCTCGTAGCCGGACGCCGAGCGCTGCCCGCCAGGCATGCAGAACCCGATCACCCGGTAGCCGTGGGTCAGCTCGCGGTTGATCTGCTCGTGCAGCGCCGAGACACCGTTCCGGTGCCCGACGATGATCGCGGTCTGCAGGAAGTGCCCCCGCGCTCGTCGCCGGTGCAGGACTGCACGCTGCGCGTACCGCTGCGCCAGCGTCAGCACGGTGGCCAGGGGCACCGCGATGACCACGAACCCCCGCGCGAGCTCGAGCTGGAACGCCCAGGAGATGGTGCCGACCGTTGCCAGGAGCAGCATGGCGGCGAAGGACACCCGCCGGAACTCCTCGGGCCCCACCCAGAGGAAGCGCTCCTCGTAGCACCGGGTCAGCAGCATGAGAGCCACCCAGAGCAACGGCAGGACCACGACCATGAGCTTCAGCGCGCCCGGGTTGACCAGGACGACACGCTCACCGGAACGGAAGCGCACTTGGTAGCCCACCAGCGCGGCGACGAGCGCACCCAGCGCATCGCCCACGGCGATCCGGCGCACGTATGCGCCCCGCCACGCCCTCCGCGCCTCGGTACCAGCGCCGCGCAGCCACGCGGACCGGATGGCCCCGCGCCGGAATCGCACCGTCGCCTTCGCCTGGCCGACCGTAGTCACGCACGCCCCCTCACGCACAGTCACGCCGAGCGGTGCCCCGCCAGACGGACCGGTCACCTCCGGATGCGTCCCGTCGCCGGGACCGGAGGGGCCTGGCCGGCGAGTCCTCGCCGGACCCGCGCAACATAGCGAACAAGTGACCTCTGGTGGGCCTGCCGGTGACTGGCAAGCAAACTACGGAGAGCTACCTGACGCTGGAGGCCCTCACCGGGACGGCCATCGGCGACCTGGGCCGGTCCCCGGAGCTGCACCGTCTGCTGTCGGCGCTGTACCAGGAATCCGTCGACAGCCCACCGTCACCACAGGAGGCGGTCCACCCCGCCCTGCGGTGCCTGAAGGGGCACCGGGGCCACCCAGTCGCTGCGGTTCCACTTCGACAGCTTCGCGATCACCGCGCTGCTGCCCATCGCCATCCCGACCACCGGGAACCGTGGGGACTTCCTGTACTACCCCAATCGCCGGCCGGTGCGGCGCCGGGCCCTGGCGAACCTGGCCGACAAGGCGCTCTACCAGAATCCCGCGACGGTCCGGCTGGTCGGCTCGCACCGCTTCCGCGCCGTGCGCCCTCCGCAGCGGCTGGAGCTGGCCCCGGGGAACCTCTACGTCTTCTGCGGTTACCGGACGCTGCACGGGAACGACCGCTGCGATCCGGATCAGCTCCGGGCGACCGCGTTGTTCCACTTCGGGGACCCGCACCTGAGCGATCCCCTCGTCCGGCTCCTGCAACGGCGCGTCGAGCGCCGCGCGGCGAGCGAGTCGGCTCCCGCCTGACCGGCGCCCGGTGACGAGGTGACCGTCCGCTACTCGTGGACGGTCACGTCGGCACCTCCGTAGGTGTCCACCAGCGTGACGGCGCCGTGCGCATCCACCTCGTTGTCGACGATGCTGATCTCCGTCGGCGCCGGGAAGCCCGACCCCCCGGGGCCGACGTAGACGCAGCGGAAGCGCTCGTCCCACTCGGTGATCTCGAACCGGTTGCTGGCGATCGTGACGTCGGTCGACGCGTTGATCACCATGACGTAGCTGTACCACTCGTCGGTGTTGCGCTGCTTCCCGGAGAACGTGTTGTCGACGACCTGCACCTCGCTGCTGCGGTCCTCGATGTGCACGAACTCCTTCGCATAGCCGTCGAAGGTGTTGCCGCGGAGGACCGCACCGTGCACGTTCGCCAGGGAGACCGCGAAGCCGCCGCCACCGGTGAACCGGCTGTTCTGGACGGTCACGGCCGTCATGTCGCCGTTCGGGGCGTTGAAGCTGAGGTCCTCCGCCGAGTTCCCCTCGAACACCGAGCGGTCCACCATGACGCCGGTCAGCTCGGTCTCGGCCTGGTTGGTCTGCAGGAAGCCGTACTGCACATCGCGCACCTCGATGTTCTGCAGGAGCACGTTCTCGATCGAACCCCGGTCCGCCACCGTCAGGCCGTGGACGGTGCTGCCCGGGAAGTCGCGGCGGCGACCGTCGATGCGGAGCTGGCGCAGGCTGATGTTCCGCCCCTCCTCGATCCGCACCAGGACCCCGTAGACACCGCCCGCCCGGGTGAGCGTGAGGTCGGAGACCGAGATGTTCGAGCCGTCGGTGCGCAGCAGCTCCCGGTAGCCGTCGTCGTCCGCGTCGAGTTCCAGGAAGGACCGCGAGGCGCCTGCCCCGACCAGGGTCACGTCGTCGCCCAGACGCACGAAGGCGTCCTCGGACGTGGCCACGATCCGGCACCGGCCCGGCGGCACGACGACGACCCCGCCGCCGCTGTCCGCAGCGGCACGCACCGCGTCCTGGAGCGCCGACCGGTCGTCGTGCCGGCCGTCGCACACCGCCCCGAAGTCGCGGATGTCCGTGCCGGGCGGCGCGCCGTCATCGGTACGGGAGGCGACATCCGTCGCCCCGACCGCCGGCCCCGCGTCCTCCCCGTCGACGATCCGCGTGAAGAGCACGACCGAGAGCACCGCGACGGCCACGAGCCCGGCGCAGGCAGCGACGACGGGCAAGATCGGCCGGCGCCTGCGTTCGGGCGGCGACGGCGACACGCGCGGGACCCTACCGTCGACGGACCGGAACCGGCGGCCGATGAGTCCCTTTCCCGCGGGACCTCGCGTACCTTCCCGCCATGGAGCACAGGGCACGCCGGGACGCGTCCGGGGGATCCGGGTCGCCGGGCCGGGTCAGGAGACGCTCGGCGACACGGCTGCGCCGAGCACCGCTGTGGGCGGCGGTCGCGGTCGGCGTCGGGCTCGTCGCGACGGCTGTCCTAGCGCCGCTCGCCTTCGCCGCACGGCCCTCCCCCTCCTTCGTCGCGCCACCGACCGTGGCGCAGGAGGAGCCGGCGGAGCCGCTCTCGGTCGCGTTCCTCGGCGACTCCTACGCCGCCGGGACCGGCACGGACAGCGCCACCAAGGGGTTCGCCCGGGTGTCCGCCCGCATGCTCGGGTGGGCCCCGGCCGACGTCTTCGCGGTGGGCGGGACGGGCTACGCCACCCCCGCGGAGACCAACTACATGTCCCGGGCCAGCGGGGTGATCGCGGTCGCCCCCGACATCGTGGTGGTGAACGGGACCCGCAACGACATGGGTAGCGCGCCGGGCACCGTCGGGGCGGCGGCCCGCTCGCTGTACACGACGCTCAAGGCCGGGCTCCCCGAGGCACATCTCCTCGTCATCGGACCGATCTGGACGTCGGACCTGGTACCGCCGGAGATCCTTGCGCTCAACGAGGCCCTCCGCCAGGCGGCCACGGAGAGCGGCGCGGTGTACTTCGACGCGCTGGCGCCGTCGTCCTGGCTGCCCGGCGACCCGGGTCAGATGTCCTCCGACGGCGTGCACCCCACGGAGGCCGGCCACCAGATCATCGCCCGCGCCTTCGCCGACGCGGTGCGCAGCCAGCAGCCGGACCTGGCCGTCTACGCCGGCGACTGACCGGGGGGCGCCCCGGCGAGCGAGCGGACCCACGCCTCCTGGCGGGCGAGGGACGCCGTGCTCCCCAGGTGGGCCTCCGCGTAGCGGCGCCCGCCCGCGCCGAACCTGGCGGCGTCCGCCTCGTCCGCGGTGATCGCCTCGATCGCGGCCAGGATGACCGCCGGGTCACCAGCCCGCACCGTGATCCCCGCTCCCGATGCGGCCATGAGCGCAGCGGCGCCGCTGCGGGCGTCGGTGGCCGCGACCGTGGGCCGGCCGGCGGCGAAGTACGTGGTGAGCTTGCTCGGCACCGACATCTCCACCACCCCCGGCTTCTCGTGCAGCAGGAGGCAGTCGGCGGCGGCCAGGGCGCGCTCGAACCGACCGTCGGGCAGCGGGTCCAGGAAGGAGATCCGGGACAGCCCCCGCGCGTCCCGCTCGAGTGCCGCACGCTGCGAACCGGTGCCCAGCAGCACCACGCGCACGCTGCTGCCCCGCTGCTCGGCGAGCCGGGCCACGTCGAGCAGGCCACCCAGGCCCTGCTTCACGCCCATGTTGCCGGCGTGCAGCGCGATGACCTCGTCCGCCGCCCAGCCCAGTTCGCGGCGCATCGCGTCGCGGTCGTCCCCGGTCGGCATGGTCACGTGCGCCCAGTTCGGGATGACCTCGATCCGGTCACCGGGTACGCCCGCGGCGGTCAGCCGCGCGCGGAACACCTCGTGGATGACGGCGACACCGCGCACCCGCCGCAGCAGGGCCCCTTCGAGCCGGGCCGTCGCCCGGGTGAGCGCACCGCCGCCCAGGCCGGTCTCCGACAGCGCGGCGCCGTAGAGGTCCTGGACCACCGCCCCGACCCGGTAACCGCGCAGGGGGCGCAGGAGGACCGCAGGTACGAGAGAGAGGAGCGCCGGGGTGACGACGACCACGACGTCCGGACGGCGCCGGAGCAGCTGCACCGCCGCGCGGGCGGCGAAGACCACCTCCATCCAGATCCTCGCCGGGCCGGTCGGGTCCCGTGGCACGGGATGCGAGACGCGCACGATGCGGACGCCGTGCTCCACCTCCACCTGCCGGGCCGTCCGGTAGTCGGGGCGCCTGGCCCATTCCGGGTAGTGCGGGTACCCGGTCACCACCGTCACCTCGAGACCGCTGGCCGCCAGGTGGCGCGCGAGCCCTGTCGTGTACGGAGCGATCCCGGTGGTCTCCGGCGCGTAGTTCAGCCCGAGCACGAGCACGTGCCCAGCGGTGGCGCGGTTGTCCCGACGACGCGGCATCGGCCCATCCTTCTGCTGCGGCACCGGAATGTGCCCATTTTCGAAGGGACACACCGTATCCTCGCGCGGTGCCTCGACCGAGGGTGATCGATCTGGCGAAGGCGCCCGGTGCCGGGGAACGGTGGGACGCGCCGGCCTGGAAGGTGTACGCCTGGGGCGCCGTGGAACTGCTGCTCGTGAGCAATCCGTGGCAGATCAGCACGCGGCTGCGGCGCGCGGCCCTGCGCGCCTTCGGTGCGCAGATCGGTGACGGCGTCATCCTCCGCCCCCGGCTCCGCGTCCGGACTCCCTGGAAGCTCGTCATCGGGAATCGCAGCTGGATCGGTGAGGACGTCTGGCTCCACAACCAGGACCGGCTGACCATCGGCTCCGACGTGGTGGTCTCCCAGGGCACCTTCATCACCACGGGGTCCCACGCACACCGTCGGGACATGGCGCTGATCACCCGGCCGGTCGTCATCGAGGACGGGGCGTGGATCACCGCCCGCTGCATCGTCCTGGGCGGCAGCCACGTCGGGGTGTCCGCGCTCGTGCAGGCCGGCACGGTGGTGGCAGGCGTCGTCCCGGATGCCACGGTGTTCGGCCAGCCGGCGGGAACGGTCGTGGGGCCGCGGTTCCCGCCCACCACCGCGGATGCGACGTGAACGCGGTCCCGCGACCACGGCCTGGGCGCTCCCCCGGATGGGATGCGGCGAGAGGCGCGCACGAGACCCCCTCGCAGGGCCGCTGGTGAATTATGTTCCTCCCCTCCAGGAACGCACTGGCTCACCGCGGCGACGTGGCTACGGGCGCTGTCGCGTGTGACGGACGGGGAACGGCGTGGAACTGAAAGAAGGGCTGGCGGCCTTGCGTGCCGCCTGGTGGCTTCCCGTCCTGGGTCTGGTCGGAGGGGTGGTCGCGGCGCTGCTGCTGACCCTCCTGCAGGTTCCGCAGTACACCTCGCACATGCAGCTCTTCGTCTCCACGCGGGACGCCGGCACGACGGCATCGGCCTTCCAGGGCAGCCAGCTGTCGGAGGGCCGCGTCGAGTCGTACGCAGAGCTCCTGCAGGGCAACGAGGTGGCCGGCCGGGTCGTCGAGCGACTGCGGCTGCCGATGTCGGCCGGCGCACTGAACGACGGCGTCACCGCCTCCGCCGTCCCCGGCACGGTGCTCATCGACGTGTCCGTCACCGACACGTCCGCTCAGCGGGCGCAGGCCATCGCCGCGGCGTTGGCCGAGGAGTTCCGCCGCCTCGTGTCCGACCTGGAGGCGCCCGCCGTGGGCGGCCCGGCGCCGGTGGACGTCACGGTGACGGACGCCCCCACCCTGCCCACCGCTGCGCAGACCCCCCAACCGGTGCGCAACGTGGGGCTCGGTCTGATCGTCGGCACGGTGGCCGGCGCGGGTGCGGCCGTGCTACGCGCGCGTCTGGATTCCACGGTGAGCACCGTGGAGGAGGCCGCCCGGTTGACCGGGAAGCCGGTCATCGGCTCGGTCCCGCACGACCCGGGGCTGCCGACCCGGCACGTCATCGACCCGTTCGGCAGGGGTGCGGTCGCCGAGAGCTATCGCCAGGTGCGCACGACCCTGCAGCGCCTGCACCCGGATGACCCACCGAAGACCATCATGGTCACCAGCGCCGCCGAGGCCGACGGGAGGACCACGACGGCGGTCAACCTGGCGCTGAGCCTCGCCGAGGCCGGACGTCAGGTCGCCCTCGTGGACGCGGACCTGCGGAATCCGGAGGTCGGCAGCCGTCTCCGCATCGGCGCCGGCCCCGGCCTCTCCGACGTCCTGGGCGGCACCGCCGAGCTCGCGGAGATCCTGCAGAGGCACGCCGACCTGCCCCTGACCGTGGTGGTCGCCGGACCGGCGGTGGAGAACCCCGGTGGTCTCCTCGCGTCGGAGAACACGGCCAAGGCGATCGACGAGCTGAGGTGGAAGCACGACGTCGTGATCATCGACGCGTCGGCGCTCCTCCCGGTCGCCGACGCCGGCGCGCTGGCCACGCACGTGGACGGGGTCATCCTGTGCGTCCGGCACGGTCACACCGGCAGGGACGAGCTGGTCGAGAGCCGCGACGCCCTCGACCTCCTCGGCGTCCGGACCATCGGTGTCGTCCTGAACGACGTGCCATGGTGAGGGCCGGCGACGAGCCGCGGTCCGACGACCCGGGGCGGCGGGTGATGATCGGCGTGGCCACGTACCAGCGAGCCCAGGACCTCACCCGGCTGCTCGAGTCGCTGATGCCGGAACTCGACCGCTGCCGGACCGGTGCCGCCCCCTTCGTCACGGACCTCTACGTGATCGACAACGACCCCGCCGGGTCCGCTCGCGCGGTCGTCGAGCCGTTCGGGGCCGCCGTGCGCTACTCCGTCGAACCGACACCGGGCATCGCGGCGGCACGGAACCACACGCTCCGCATCTTCGCCGGGGGCGCGTACGAGTCGCTGATCTTCGTCGACGACGACGAGTTCGTGGCGCCCGGCTGGCTGTCCGCCCTGGTGTCGTACGCCGACTCGACCCCGGCCGACGTCGTCTCGGGCCCCGTCGTGACCCTGCTGCCGCCCGACGCCCCCGGGTGGATCGTCCGCGGCGGCTTCCTCCGGATGCCCGCCCTCCCGTCCGGCACCCGGCACTGGACGGCGGCGACCAACAACACCCTGCTGCGATACGCCAGCTGGCGGTCGGCCGGGTCGCCCACGTTCGACGAGAGCTTCTCCTCGACCGGCGGGAGCGACACCGAGTTCTTCGGCCGGCTGACCGAGGCCGGGAAGCTGATCGAGTTCTGCGACTCGGCGATCGTCTACGAGGACGCACCGAGCAACCGCCTGACCGCCCGCTGGATCCGGCGGCGCTGGACGCGCATGGGCATCGCCCACGGCCGGATCCTCCGCCGGCGGCACGGCGTCCCTTACCTGCTCGCCTTCGGCGGCGTCCGCATCGCAGCCGGGGCGGGCGGCCTGGCGTGGGGCGTGCTGCGGGGCCGAGGCGTCCAGGCGCGCCCCTTCCAGCGGTTCTTCTACGGCGTCGGTGTGGTCGCGTCCCGCTTCGGGGTGCTGGTGCACGAGTACGGGCGCCGGTGACGGCCGGCGGCGACCGATGAGCGCACCTGCCCGGCGGTGGGCACCGGCACCCGACGCGACGTCGCCGGCGGACGGGCCGACGAGCCCGCCCGGTGACGCCGCGACCGGCGGGTCGGTCGGCCGCCGGTCGGTCCCGGACAACATCATCCGCGTCACCTGGTGGCTCCTGGCGCTGTCCGCCGCCACGTCCCTCGTCCTCGTCGGCGGCGGGGAGGGACTGCAGACGTTCGCCGTCACGAGCGTGGCCAAGCGCGTCGTGCTGCCCATCGCCTACGTCGCCTTCGCGCTCGTCACCCTGGGTACCCGCACCCGAGCGGGGCAGTACCCCGTGTGGTGGGTGGCGCTGGCCGTGCTGCTGGGTGCCACGACCACCATGGAGGTGTTCTTCTCCTCCCGGCCCCTGGACCTCGATGCTCTGACCCAGGGCCTGGCGATGCTCGCGGGCCTGCTGGTGATCGCCCGCGCCGGCCTGCTCGCCCGCGACTGGACCGACGGCCACACCCGGGCCCTGCTGGCGGTGGTCTTCCTCTTCGGCGCGGCCGCAGCGGTGCTGGACCGCAGCTTCAACCCCTTCGCCGCGCTGACCGTGCCCACCGCGCTGGGACTGCTGTACCTGGCCATCCGGGAACGGCACCACCGCGGCCGTCACCTGCTGCTCGCGCTCGCCACCTCCGCTGGGCTCGTCTACTGGGCGTCGGTGGACACCAAGCCGGTGAGCGACGCGACGCTCGGGCAGTTGGCGCTCGGCACCGTCGTCCTCCTCCTCACCGTGCTGCCTCCCGCGCTCCGCCTCGCGGCCGTGTACGCGGCGCCGGTCGTCGTGGGCATGGCCGCGGTCTGGCTGGGGCTGGTCCCGCTGCTGACCGGCACCTCGACCGACAGCGAGGAGGTGACGCTCTCCCACCGGAGCTACGAGACGGCGATGGTCCGGGAGGGAGCCGAGGAGTCGCTGGCCGCGCAGCTCATCGGCCTGGGACCGGGTGCGACCGTCGACCTGTCCGGCTCCCCCGACGCGGACACGCTGACCGCCTCGGGGCGGGACCTGGAGCGCGTCGACGACGTCCACCTGCTGACGACCTACCTGCTGCTGAAGTTCGGCGTCGCGGGTCTCGTGTGGCTCGCCTTGTTCCTCGCGTTCTTCCTCCGGATCCTGTCCCGGGAGCTCCGCAGACCCGAGCCCGGGCGGATCATCCTGCTGGTCTTCGCCGCCTGCGGGCTGATCGAGGCCTTCCCCGCGGCCACGTACCTGTTCGCCAACCCCCTCCCCGCTCTCTTCCTGGGCATCCTGTGGGTCACCGGCGGCCGGCCGGTCGACGCGGACAGGCCGTCGCTGGTCCACTCACCCGCGGCCGTGGCCGTGCCCGCCCCGTCGTGAGGGCGCACCTGCCGGGTCCTCCGCCCACCACGACCCGGGCCGCCACGGGCCCGCCCGCACCGGGAGGACGACGAGTGGTCACGGCCGTTACGAAAGCTCGACGAGCGGCGCGAGAACTCCTGCTCGGTTCCGGCGGCCCCGCCCGCCGCTACCTGGCGCCCGGCATCGACCTGGTCTCGTTCTTCCGGCTGCTCGACGAGCAGCAGGTGTCCTACGTCGTCCTCCGCTGGTTCGAGTCGCTGCCGCACGTCGACGAGGGGGAGGACGTCGACATCCTCGTCGCCGACGAGGACCTGGCGTACGTCTCGACCCTCCTGGTGGATCGGCGGCCGCTCCGGGGCAGCCAGAAGTTCGACGTCTACACCGTCAGCGGACTGCCGGGCACGGACTACGAGGGCATCCCGTACTACCCGCCGCGCTTCGCCCGGCGGGTCCTGGCCGGCGCCGTGCGTTCTCCCGGCGGGGTGAAGGTGCCCGGCCCCGAGGTGTACTTCGACTCCCTGGCTTACCACGCCGTCTACCACAAGGGCTGGACCTCGGGCCTGCCCGACGGCGTGCGGTCCGAGCGGCCCCGGCAGACGACCGACCACGACTACGAGGCGGTGCTGGCCGGTCTCGCGGCCGAGCTCGGCATCGCCGTCCTCCCCACGCTGGACGCCCTGGACCTGTACCTGCACGGGAAGGGCCTGCGCCCGCCGCTGGACACGCTGGAACGGCTGGTGCCGACCAACCCGTGGCTCCTCGATCGGTTCTTCGGCGACCACGCGGAGGTCGACGAGGTGTGGCGGGGGCTCGCCGTCTTCGTGCTGCGGGAGCGGGCGGCAGGGAGCGTCGCCCAGGCGTGCCGGGAGCTGGACCGGCAGGGCTTCGAGGTGCTCGACGTGGTGCAGCTCGACGCGGCGCAGCGGGAAGCGGCCGCGCACCGGCTGCGCGGGGGCAACTGGGAGCAGGGACCGTGGCCGGTCAGCGGCGGAGCGCCGTCCGTGTACCTGGTCGCCTACGACGTGGCACCCCGGCTGGTGCGACCGGCCGGTGGCGGGCGGGAGGTCAACGTGCGCATCCCCGCCGCCAAGGAACGGTTGCGCGACCGGCTGCTGCGCGACGTCCCGCGAGAGGCGCGGTACAACCCGGTGCACTCCTCCGACAACGGCGGCCAGGCGCTGGACTACCTGGAGGCACTGGGCGATCCGGGCTTCGAGGCGGAGGTGCGCGGGCTCTCCCAGCGGCTGGTCGACGGGTGCGCCTTCCCGTACCCGGTCCTGCGGATGCTCTCGGGCGAGGCGCGCCGGGCGCAGGTGGCGATCGTGGACCACCCCGTGCACGGGGCCAGCGTGTGCAAGGTCTTCCGGCCGGGCGCCGTGCGCTTCTTCGAGCGGGAGCTGCGCGCGCGCACCGAACTGTGCGACATCCCCGGGATGCCGGAGCTGCTCGAGGCCGGCGAGCGGTGGTTCGTGACGCCGCTCTACACCGACGACCGCAGTCACGTCCTCCGCCAGCTGCCGACCTCGGGGGACGTGCAACTGCGACTCCCGGCCGCGCGTGCGCTGGCCCGTCTGGCACGGGACCTGCACGAACGCGGCCTGTTCCTGCTTGACCTGTCCACCCAGAACCTGCTGTCCGACCCGCGGGCCGGCCTGCGGGTGGTCGACCTGGAGTTCCTGCAGGAGTACGCCGGCCCGGTCCCCCCGCTGCTGGACTCGTACACCTTCCGCGGGGCACCCGACGCCGGCGGCGCCTACGACACCCCGATCCGCGAGTGGCTGCTCGGACCGGTCGGGAACGCGGCGTTCCACCCGGCGGTGACCGGGTTGCCCGTCGCGGCGCTGCTGGCCGCCCCGACCCCGGCGATCCGGCTCCGGGCGGCGACCGTGCAGCTGGTCTGGTACGTGCGCCTGCACGGTGCGGCCCTGCCGCGCAGGGCCGCCAAGCGGCTGCTCGCCTCGCCCGCCGGGCGCTACCTCCGCGCGGCGCGGCGGGTCGTCCGCCGGCTGGCGCGCGGTCGGTGACGAGCCGCCGGAGGGCCCCGGCGCCGGACGGAGCCGCGCCCGAGGCGAACTCGCTGACGCGGACGACGGCGCGCGGCTTCGTGTGGTCCTTCGGGGGCGCTGTGTCGCAGGCGCTGCTGTCGGTCGCCACCATGGTGCTGCTCGCCCGGTTGCTGACCCCCGCGGAGTTCGGTGCCGCGGCAGCGGCGGCGCTCGTCGTCGGGCTCGCCACGCTGGTGAGCCAGCTGGGTGTGGGCCCGGCCGTCGTGCAGCGCGCGACCCTGCGGACCGAGCAGGAGACGGCGGCCTGGTGCTTCTCCCTGGCCCTCGGGACCTGCCTCGGCGGGCTCCTGTTCGTGCTGGCCCCGTGGATCAACGGCCTGGTCGGCCTCCCGCGGGAGAACGATCTGCTGCACCTGCTCGCGGTCGCGCTGCCGCTCGCCGGGCTCGCCGCCGTGCCGACGGGGCTGCTGCAGCGCCGCCTGCAGTTCCGGGCCATGTCGGTCGTCGACGCCCTCGCGGCCGGGCCGGGCGCCATGGGCGTGAGCGTCCTGCTCGCCGCCCTGGGTTTCGGGGCGTGGTCGATCGTGTGGGGAGCCGTGGCCAGCGCCGCGATCACCGCCGTCGGGTACACCGTGGTGGCCCGCCCCGCCCTGCGTCCGCTCGGCATCCGGGCGATGGGCCGGGAGGTCCGCCCCCTGCTGACGTTCGGGAGCGGCTACTCGCTCTCGCAGCTCGGCAACTGGACGGCGCTCAACGCCGACAACCTGATCACCGCCAACGTCCTGGGCACGTACGCGCTCGGCATCTACGGGCGGGCCTACCAGCTGCTCGCCCAGCCGGCCAACCTGATCGGGGGCGCCGTCGACAAGGTCCTGTTCCCCGCCATGTCGAAGGTGCAGCACGACGGGGACCGGCTCAGGACGGCGTTCCTGCGGGCCAGCTCACTGGTCGCGCTGGTGGGCGTGCCGGGCAGCGCGATCCTGTTCGTGCTCGCGCCCGAGGTGGTCGCGGTCCTGCTCGGGGACAGCTGGTCGGCCGTCGTGCTGCCGCTCCAGGTGTTCGCGCTCGTCCTGGTGCCGCGGGCCTCGTACAAGATCAGCGGCTCGCTGACCCGGGCCACCGGCGCCGTCTACCGAGCCGCGTGGCGGCAGTGGCTGTACGCCGCAGAAGTCGTCGCCGGCTGCCTGATCGGCTCGCGGTGGGGAATCGACGGGGTGGCGATCGGGGCGTCGGTGGCCATCCTGGCGCACTTCCTGGTCATGCTGCACTTCTCCGGCCGGGTGGCCGAGGGGCTGGTCGGCATGGTGATCCGCCTGTACGCGCTGAAGTACCTGCCCCTGGCCGTGGTGGTGTTCGGCGCGGTGTACGCGGTCGCCGCGCTCACCCGTTCCTGGGACCTCGTGCTCGGGACGTTGCTCCTGGCAGGCGGCGCCGGCGGGCTCGTGACCGCAGCCGCCGTGGTCGTGCTGCGGCGGGCTTTCACCGCAGAGCTCGAGGTCATCGGGCACGTCCTGCGTCGTCGCGGTGGCCGAGCCGTCGATCAGCGGGTGTAGACCTCGAGCAGGGTGCCGGCCTGACGCGACGGGGACAGGTGGTCGGCGATGAAGCGGCGGCCACCCCGGGCCAGGTCGTCCCGGAGGTCGGCGGACCCGAGCACCTCGTGGACGGCGGCGGCGAGCGCCGCGGCGTCCCGGTCGGGGACCACCACGGCGGCACCCGCAGCGGCCAGGCGGTCGGCCAGGGCGCTCGAGGCGGTGACGACGCAGGGCACCCCCATGGCCAGCGCCGCGACGAGGACGTTGCCCCAGGGTTCCTCCTCCGAGCAGAGGACGAACACGCCGGTGCGTGCCACCCGTGCGGCGACTGCCGCACCGGGGACGGAACCCGCGTACTCCAGGGTGTCGATCGCCTCGATGTCGGGACGGAGGCGGTGGAGCATGCCCCCGTCCGGCCCCAGCAGCACGTACCGCTCGGGCCAGCCGGCCTCGCTGGCGGTTCGTGCCGCGGCCGCGAAGTCCTCCGGTCGCTTGCGGGGGTGCAACCGGGCGACGAAGAGCGCTTCGAGCCGGTGCCCGGGCGGCCGCTCCTGCGCGGCCGCCCGCGGGTCGACGGGGTTGCCGAGCACCGTCACCCTGTCCGCGTCGACGCGGTACCGGGTGACCAGTTCCCCCGCCTCGCGGTCGGTGAGCGCGATCAGCCGATGGGCCCGGCGCAGCAGGAGGCCGACCGGCGCGTCCGCCGGCCCGGCACCGGCCGAGGTCGTCGTGAGCATGCCGTGGGGTTGCAGGACCAGCCGCCGGCCGCGGAGGAGCGCCGCCACGGCCGCGGCGCCCGGAACCAGGTCGCGTGCCATGGCCACGTGCACGACATCGGCGTCCGCGCACTGCCGCCATGCCTCTCGGAGAGCCGCCCAGGAGAACAGCGAGGAAAAGGGCCACCGTCGGGTGAGGGGCCGGACGCGTACCGGCACGGCGGTCAGGCCCGGGGTCGCCTCCAGCACCGGCTCGTCACCCGGCTCGGTACCGAACAGCAGCCGAACGGAGTGCCCGCACGAGGCCATGATCTGCGCCTGGTGCAGGGTTGTCTCGAACGGGCCACCGAAGCGTCCGGTGGCGCTGCCGAGCGTGACCACGGACAGTATCCGCACGGCATCCTCCAGCCCCGGTGGTCTCGTCGAGGTACCCGCTGCACGGCCTCGCGCCGGGTCCTCCGGCCGCTCCGGGTGAGCCAGGGCATCGTAGACGCGCGCACAGGCCGGTGCCGGCTCCGCGGCCGGACCGGAGCAGCCGGGCGGGTACCCGTTACCGGGTGGTCGTCGAGGCGTGCTCCTGCTGCCGGGCGGCGAGCCGCTCCTTCTGCGGGATCACGACGTACTTCGGGTCCTTGGTGCTGGCGATGCCCGCCTCGAAGACGCCGAACCGGGTGAGCAGCGAGCCGGCCGCCAGCAGCGTCCCGGACGCGACCGCGCCCCACCGCTTCCGCCCGGCCACCGCCGTCAGCCCGGCACCCACCGCGGTGCACGCCTGCGCTGCGCGCATCAGCTTCCCGGGCCGCCCCTCGTGGAACGGCTCGCTGAGGATGCCGTGGTCGTTCTCGACCTTGTGCATCGCGGCGAGCTCGATCGCCGCCCCGGCCATCGCCATCTTCCGCGCCGGCGCCGCCTCCTCCACCGGCGTGAACACCATCGTGATGCCCCCACCGGCGGCCATCGCCGAGCCGCCGAAGACGAACGGCAGCTGGGTGTGCGCCGCGTGCCACGAGGGCACCGCGGTGTTGGCCAGCAGCACGCCGGTGTAGGTCGCCAGCGGGCCACCGAACACCGCGGCCACCGCACCGCCGAAGCGCTTGAGCCGCGGGAACCAGCCCAGCAGCTCCACCGCCGCCGTCGCGCCGGCCGCCGCGCTGAACGGCGCCAGGATGTAGGTGCCCACCGACAGCGGCGACGTCGGCTTGAGCACCCGCAGCATGTGCAGGAACCGCTCCGGCCGGCCCAGGTCGTGGATGAGGAAGACCACCGACAGGATCGACCCGGCGCCCGCGGTGTACCGCGACACCCGGGTCAGCGCCGGGCGGTCGGTGACGTCGGCCAGCGCGCCGAGGATCGCCGACGAGCCGGCCGCCCCACCCAGGAACAGGTAGAGCGGCACGTCCGGCGTCTTCCACACCGGCGTCTTCACGATCTGCCGGCCGTAGTACGAGGTGAACTCGACGTCGTCGACCATCGCGACCTCGCCGCGACCCCGGCCCCCGCCGCGCTTGCGGCGCTTCTTGCCCGTCCGCTGCACCGCCGGGCCCTGGTCGGCCTGGCGCCACCCCGAGCCCGGGCTGGTGATACCGCCGGTCATGTCACCTCCGCCGCGAGCCGAGGATCGCCGTGACGGCGACCCCGACCATCATCGCCGCGGCCTTGCCGGCCGCCTTCCACATCGCCGGCAGGTCCCGCGTCGTCACGATCGGGTCCGGCGGCAGGCCGTAGACCTCCGGCTCGTCGAGCAGCAGGAAGAAGGCCCCGTCACCGCCGACGCCGTCGTTCTCGTCCCGGCCGTAGAGCCGGGCGGTCTCCACGCCCTGCGCCTTGAGCGTCGCCAGCCGTGCGTCGGCGCGTTCCTGCAGCTCGTCGAGGTCACCGAACTGGATCGACTGCGTCGGGCACGCCGTGGCACACGCCGGCTGCAGCCCGTCGGTGAGCCGGTCGTAGCACATCGTGCACTTGAAGACCCGGCCGTCGTCCTTGCGCTGGTCGATCACGCCGTAGGGGCAGGCCGCCACGCAGTAGCCGCAGCCGTTGCAGATGTCACCCTGCACCACCACGGTGCCGAACTCCGTGCGGAACAGCGCCCCCGTCGGGCAGACGTCGAGGCACCCGGCGTGCGTGCAGTGCTTGCAGACGTCGGAGCTCATCAGCCAGCGGATCTGCTTGTCCGCGCCGGTCTGGCCGGTCTGCGGGTCGAACTCGCTCAGCGCCTCGGCGTTGAGCACGCTCTGCTGGGCGTTCGCCAGGCTCACGTCGTCCCCGGCGACCGCCGGCGACGGTCCGCTGCCCTGCCGGTCGTCGCCCGGCCGGCCGAACGTGGGCATCGGCAGGTCGACGGCGCGGCTCTGCTCGATGAACGCCACGTGCCGCCAGGAGTTCGCGCCCAGCTGCCCGGTGTTGTCGTAGGACATGCCGGACAGGCCCAGGGCATCGCGGACGCCGTGGGAGTCGTCCATCGGGAGCGTGTTCCACTCCTTGCACGCCACCTCGCAGGCCTTGCAGCCGATGCAGACCGAGGTGTCGGTGAAGAAGCCCACCCGCTTGGGGTGCTCCTCCTCGTAGCCGGCCTCGGCCGTGACGTCGGGCAGCGGGCCGAACAGCCGGTTCTCCGGGTCGCGGCCGGTGAAGGCCGGGCTGGCCGAGCTGATCGTCATCGCACTCCCTCCCGCACGTCGTCCTGGCTCACCATGGCGGGTCCTGGCTCACGACCGGCGCTGAGCCAGGACCCGGAACGATCAGCTGACCTGATCATCGCGATCCCGCCGGTCACTGCGTGGATCCTTCGCCGGCCTCGGCGGCCACCGGGTCGCGGCCGTTGAGCCCCACCCGGCCCGACTCCACCCCGGCCCGCCGGCGGTAGCTCTCCACGAAGTCGAGCAGCTCCGGGCCGCGCGGGCGTCGTCCCGGCACGATGTCGGCGGTGCTGACCTTGTCCTCCTGGATGTGGGTGTTGGCGTCGAGCACGATGCCGAGCAGGTCGTTGGCCGAATCCCCGGTGGAGATGCCGCTGTAGGACCAGTGGTACGGCATGCCGATCTGGTGCACGACCGTGCCGTTGCGCAGCTTGATGGGCCGCATCCGCTCGGTGACCAGCACCTTCGCCTCGATCGCCGTCCGGGCGCTGACCAGCGTCGCGTACTCGCCGTTGGCCAGTCCGCGCAGCCGGGCCAGCTCCGGGCTCACCTCGACGAAGAACTCCGGCTGCAGCTCCGCCAGGTAGGGGAGCGTGCGGCTCATCGCGCCCGCGGTGTGGTGCTCGGTGAGCCGGTAGGTGGTCACCTGGAACGGGAAGACGTCGCTGCGCGACGGGTTCTCCCGGTTCCACGGACCCGGGATCCGCTCGATCGTCGGGTTCGCCTGCACCTCGTACAGCGCGTTCCCGACGACCGACTCCGCCGGCTCGTAGTGCGTCGGCAGCGGCCCGTCCACCAGGCCGGCCGGCGCGTAGAGCCAGCCCTTCCCGTCGCCCTGCATGACGAACGGGTCGTCGCCGCGCAGCGCGTCCTGCGCCCGAGCGTCGTCGGGCGGCACGTAGTCGGGGCGCTTGTTCTTCTCGAAGTCGGGGACGTCGAGACCGGTCCACTCGCCGGCCGCCTCGTCCCACCACACGTACTTCTTGCGCTCGCTCCACGGCTTGCCGTCGGGATCGGCCGAGGCACGGTTGTAGAGGACACGGCGGTTGAGCGGCCAGGCCCAGCCCCACTCGGGGGCCGCGGGGCCCTGCTCGGCCGCCGGCCTGCGCCGACGGGCCTGGTTGACGCCGTCGGCGTAGACGCCGCAGTAGATCCAGCAGCCGCCGGTCGTCGAGCCGTCGTCCTTCATCTGCATGTAGGAGTTCAGCAGCTGACCGTCGGGGCCGAAGCCGTTGATCTCGCGCAGCACCGCGTCGGCGTCCGGCTCGAGCCGCTCGCCGTGCACCGGATAGCCCCAGGTCAGGTCCAGCAGCGGGCGGTCGCGCGGGTCGGTGGAGTCCTTCAGCCGCTCGCGGAGGATGCGGCCGAGGTGGAAGTAGAACCACAGGTCGCTGCGCGCGTCGTCCGGCGGCTCGACCGCCTTGTCCCGCCACTGCAGCATCCGCTGGGTCTGCGTGAAGGTGCCTTCCTTCTCCACGTGCGTCGCCGCGGGCATGAAGAAGACCTCGGTACCGATCGAATCGGGGGAAAGCTCCCCCGTCTCGATCTCCGGCGCCTGCTGCCAGAAGGTCGCCGACTCGATCAACTGCAGGTCGCGGACGACCAGCCAGTCGAGGTTGGCCAGGCCGAACCGGTTCATCCGGCCGTTGGGGTGCCCGACCACGGGGTTCTCCCCGACCAGGAAGTAGCCGGAGACCTTGCCCTCGATCATGTCGGCGATCGTGCGGTAGGAGCTGTGGTCGCCGTTGATCCTGGGCAGGTAGTCGAAGCAGAAGTCGTTCTCCGCCGTCGCCGCGTCGCCCCACCACGCCTTGAGCAGGCTGGTCATGTAGGCGCGCTTGTTGCCCCAGAAGCCCGCCTTGCCGGCGGCGTCGGCGACGTAGTCGTCGAGGTCGTCGTGCTGCAGCGCGTGGGGCATCGGGAGGTAGCCCGGCAGGATGTTGTACAGCGTCGGGATGTCGGTCGAGCCCTGGATGCTGGCGTGCCCGCGCAGCGCCATGATCCCGCCGCCGGGGCGGCCGATGTTGCCCAGCAGGAGCTGCAGGATCGAGCAGGTGCGGATGTACTGCGCGCCGACGCTGTGCTGCGTCCAGCCCACCGAGTACACCCACGCCGTCGTCCGGTCGCGGCCGCTGTTCTCGGTGACCCACCGCGCGACCTGCTCGAAGACCTCCGGCTCGATGCCGCAGACCTCGGACACCATCTCGGGGGTGTAGCGGGCGTAGTGCCGCTTGAGGATCTGGAACACCGAGCGCGGGTGCTGCAACGTCTCGTCGCGCTTGGGCTTGCCCGGGATCGGCGGCCCGCCGCTGCCGGCCGCCTGCGCGCGGTCGGCCCTCGTGACCGACGGGTCGTCGTCGGTCCGGTCCTGCTCCGCGGCCTCGGCCGGGTCGTCGGCACCCGACTGCGCCGGCTCCTCGAGCTCGTACTGCCAGCTGGTCTCGTCGTAGGTGCTCGTCTCCGGGTCGAAGCCGGAGAACAGGCCGCCGAGGTCCTCCGCGTCGACGAACTCCTCGCCGATGAGCGCGGCGGCGTTCGTGTAGGCGGTGACGTACTCCTTGAAGTACAGCTCGTTGTCGAGCACGTACCTGATCAGGCCGCCGAGGAAGGCGATGTCGCTGCCCATCCGCAGCGGCACGTGCAGGTCGGCTATCGCACTGGTCCTGGTGAACCGCGGGTCGATGTGCACGATCTTCGCGCCGCGCGCCTTGGCCTCGGCCACCCACTGGAAGCCCACCGGGTGGCACTCGGCCATGTTGGAGCCCTCGATGACGATGCAGTCGGCGTTCGCGAGGTCCTGCTGGGTGTTCGTGGCGCCACCACGACCGAACGAGGCACCCAGACCGGGCACCGTGGAGGAGTGCTATATGCGCGCCTGGTTCTCGATCTGGATGGCGCCGAGGGCGCTGTAGAGCTTCTTCATGAGGTAGTTCTCCTCGTTGTCGAGGGTCGCCCCTCCGAGGCTCGCTATCCCCATGGTGCGGTTGACGCGCTTCCCGCCGTCCTCGTCCTGCCAGCCCTTGCGGCGTGCCTCCAGGACGCGGTCGGCGATCATCTCCATCGCCGTGTCGAGGTCGAGGTCCTCCCACTCCGTCCCGAACGGACGGCGGTACTTGACCGTGGTGACCCGGGTCGGGCTGGTGACCAGCTGCTTGCTCGCGCTGCCCTTGGGGCACAGCCGCCCGCGGTTGACCGGCGAGTCGGGGTTGCCCTCGATCTGGACGATCTGCTCGTCCTTCACGTACACGTTCTGCGCGCAGCCGACGGCGCAGTACGGGCAGACGCTCTTCACGACGCGGTCAGCGGTGGCGGTGCGCGACACGGTGGCCTCGGTGGCCTTGCTGCGCGCGGCCTTGCCACGGCCCAGCGGGTCGGAGCCGGTGAGCTGGCGGTACACCGGCCAGCTGTCGAGCCAGGTCTTCACCTGCGTCACTCTGCCATCCGGCGTCCCGCGCGGCGCGCCGACAGGCCCGCGCACCGGATCGGGACCGTCCGCAACGGGCGGTTGCGGACAGCCGCGCGGGCGGGGACCGGGCCCCCCGTGGGCCCGGTACCCGCCGCGCGGTCGCCGGGTCAGCGCGCGGCGCCGTCGCGCTGCGTCGCGGTGAAGGTGAAGGTGAAGGTGCTGGACTGCCGGCGCAGCTCGTCACCGGCCGTCGACGGGAACGAGACCGTGGTCAGCAGGTGGTCCACCCCACCCGGCCGCAGGCTCGCGGCGCCGGCGAGCGCCTCGTCCATGACGATCGGGCCGGCGTAGAAGTCGGTCACGGCGCCGCCGCACGACCAGCCCCCGCCCGCCTTCGTCCACGGCGTGGCGCAGGACTGCACGCTCATCTGCAGGCCGTCGATCCGGTCGGGGGGGGGGGGGGGGGGGGGGCGGGCCCCCCCCCCGCCGCCCCCCCCCCCCCCCCCCCCCCCCCCCCCCCCCCCCCCCACCGCGGTCATCCCGCGGTGCATGTTGGCGCCGTGGTCGGCGTCGCCGATCGC
>NZ_JBJHAT010000015.1:0-93457 GCF_054051175.1 Blastococcus sp. SYSU DS0753
CCCCCCCCCCCCCCCCCCCCCCCCCCCCCCCCCCCCCCCCCCCCCCCCCCCCCCCCCCCCCCCCCCCCCCCCCCCCCCCCCCCCCCCCCCCCCCCCCCCCCCCCCCCCCCCCCCCCCCCCCCCCCGGACGGGCTAGGCGAGGTCGAGGTCGGCGAGGGTGAAGGCGGCCCGGTATTCGAAACCGGCCTCCTCCACCGCCGCGCGCCCACCGCGGTCGACGATCACCGCGATCGCGACCACCTCCGCGCCGGCCTCCTGCAACGCCTGCGCCGCGGTCAGCGGGCTGCCGCCGGTGGTGGAGACGTCCTCGACGACCAGGACGGCGCGGCCGGCGACGTCCGGCCCCTCGATCCGGCGCTGCAGGCCGTGGGCCTTGCCCGCCTTGCGGACGACGCAGGCGTCGAGGAAGCCCTCGCCCGCCGCGGCGGCGTGCAGCATCGCCGTGGCGACCGGGTCGGCGCCGAGGGTGAGCCCGCCGACGACGTCGTAGCGCAGGTCGCCGGTGAGCTGCCGCATCACGCGCCCGACCAGCGGCGCGCCCTCGTGGTGCAGCGTGAGCCGGCGCATGTCGATGTACCAGTCGGCCTCCTGCCCGGAGGAGAGCGTGACCTTCCCGTGCACCACGGCGAGGTCGAGGATCAGCTGCAGCAGCCGGTCGCGGTCGGGCAGCGAGGCCTCGCTCCAGGGGCCCGCGCCGAGGGACGAGGTGTGGGGGGGAACGAGGTCCTTCTCCATGGCACGGACCCTACTGAGCGCCTCGCCCGGCGGAGTCCGGGCGACGCACCGGCCCTCACAGGCCGGCGGGCTGGAGCACCTGGTCGATGATGTAGACGGTCGCGTTCGCCGTCTGCACGTTGCCGCACACCACCGTCGCCTCCTCGCCGACGATGGTCGCCTCGGCGCCGATGGTGAAGTTCTCGCCGGAGCGCTCGATGGTCACCTCGTCGTTGCTCAGCGTGGCGTGCGTGCCGGCCAGCTCGTCCGGGGCCAGGCGGCCCGGGATGAGGTGGTGGGTGAGCACCGCGGTCAACGCCGGGGTGTCGGCGAGCAGCCCGTTCAGCGCGTCCGGGGGGAGGGCTTCGAACGCCGGGTTCGACGGTGCCAGGACGGTGATGTCCTCCGTGGTGTTCAGGGTCTCGACCAGGTTCGCGGCCTGCACGGCCTGCACGAGGGTCGACAGCGCCGGGGTGTTGCCGGCCGCGGTGGCCACCGGATCGGCGCTCATGCCCTCGAAGCTGCCCGGGCCCTCGGCGGGCACCGCTGCGCAGCCCTCGCCGAACGGCCCGTCGAAGGCCGGCGCCGCCGCACTCGTCTCCGGCGCGGAGCTGGTGGTGGCGGGGGTGGTGCCGGCGGTGCTGCCGGCAGGGTCGTCGGAGCCGCAGGCGCTCAGCGTGATCGCCAGGCTGGAGACGGCGATGAGCAGAACGCCGCGGGTCGGGGTGCGCGTCATGGTGGTGATCCTGTCTGTTCCCGTGCGACGGCGGGGTCACGATCGCTCGTGCGCCGGCCGCGGGCGCGGTGCTGCGGCCCGGCCGTCTGCCAGGCTGGACGCGTGCCGCGCGAACCCCGCCCCCGCCCGCCGACGGAGACCCGACCCGGCAGGCACCGCCGTCGGCGAGGGTCGCCATCGCCCTGCTGGCGACCCTCGCCGCCCTGCTCGTGCTCTACGTGACGATCACCTGGCTCGGGCGTGAGGGCGTCGTCGAGGTGCTGACCGAGGGCGGGCTCACCCGGGACGAGGCGCAGCAGTTCCTGCTGGTCAACACCACCGTCCCGCTCGTCCTCGGGGTCGGCTACGGCGTCTCGGCCTGGGCGCTGGCGGGCCGCCACCGGTGGGGCCGGTGGACCGGGCTGGTCGCGACGATCGTGCTGGCGGTGGTGCTGCTGTCCACGATGTTCACCGCGGGTGGCACCACCGTCGTCGCGCTCCTCCTGCTGGTGCTGTCGGTCGCGGCGGCGACCAGCCTGGCGGCGCGCACGACGCGGGACTGGGTGAACGCCGGTCCCGGCTGAGGGCCGCCCCGGCTCAGCCCTGCCCGGTGGCGCGCTGCCACTTGCGGAAGCGGTACCAGTCGTTGGACGGCTTCGCCGCCAGCAGCACGACCCCGGCGGCGGTGAGGGCGAGCTGGAACCACGTGAGCGTGTTGACGAACGGCAGCGGCCCGCTGGCAACGGCGTTGAACGGGCCGGTGAGCAGCGTGAGGCCACCGAGGACCCACAGCACGATCCGCGCCCAGTTGCGGCCCTGCCAGGCGAACCACAGGAACAGCAACTGCAGCGCGAGCATCAGGACCGTGATGCCGATCGTGATCTGGCCGATGATCTCGGCGAACGCCTCGGGGTCGAGGCCCTCGAACTCGGGCCCTTCCAGGTCGGTGCCCGACTCGTCCAGCGTCCAGGCCACGAACTCGTCCCAGTTGAGCAGCGTGGCGACGGCGGCGACGGCGCTGAGCACCAGTGCGGCGAGGAAGGCGCCGATCCCGGCGCGCACCGTGACCGGGCGGTCCAGGGGTGCCGGCGTGCCGGGCCCTCCGCCCGTGGGGGCCGAGGGCGCGGGGGCGTAGCCGTACGGGTTCTGGCCGTACGGGTTCTGGCCGTACGGGTTCTGCGGTCCCTGGCCGTAGGGCGGCTGCCCTCCGTACGGCGGCTGACCTCCGTACGGGGGCTGACCTCCGTACGGGGGCTGACCCCCGTACGGGGGCTGACCCCCGTAGGGCGGCTGGCCGTGGGGCGGCTGGCCGTGGGGCGGCTGGCCCGAGGGCTGACCCCACCCCGGCTGCGGCCGGTCGCCCTGCCCCTCGGGCTGCCCCTGCTGCTGGCCGTGCTGGTCGTCCTGCCCCGCCGTCATCGTGCCTCCGCCTCCCCGGTCCCCGTCGTCGCCGCGATCATCGACGACGACGCGGGCGGGGACCAGCAGGGCACGCGGTCCCACCCGATCGGACGGCGCGCCCGCCGGACCGCAGGGGGCCCGGCGGGCGCGGCGACGGGGGCCAGGCCCGCCCGCGGGCGGTTACGCGCCGCGGGTGACGCGCAGCCCCTCGACGTCACCACCCGGCCAGTCGACGACGACCTCGTCGCCGTCCCGGATCTCCCCGGCCAGCAGCGCCTTGGCCAGCTGGTCGCCGATCGCCGACTGCACCAGCCGGCGCAGCGGCCGGGCCCCGTAGACCGGGTCGAAGCCGTTGAGCGCCAGCCAGTCGCGCGCGGCATCGGTGACCGTCAGGGTCAGCCGGCGGGCGGCCAGCCGGCGGGCCAGGACGCCGACCTGGATGTCGACGATCCCGGTCAGCTCCTCGCTGCCCAGCGCCCGGAACACCACGACGTCGTCGAGGCGGTTGAGGAACTCCGGCTTGAAGTGCGACCGCACGACGCCCAGCACGGCGTCGCGGCGCCGCTCCTCGGGCACCGACTGGTCGGCGATGATCTGCGATCCGAGGTTCGACGTCAGGATCAGGATCGTGTTGCGGAAGTCCACGGTCCGGCCCTGGCCGTCGGTCAGCCGCCCGTCGTCGAGCACCTGCAGCAGGACGTCGAAGACGTCGGGGTGCGCCTTCTCCACCTCGTCGAGCAGGACGACGGTGTACGGACGGCGGCGCACCGCCTCGGTGAGCTGACCGCCGGCCTCGTAGCCGACGTAGCCGGGAGGGGCCCCCACGAGCCGGGCCACCGAGTGCTTCTCGGAGTACTCGCTCATGTCGACGCGGACCATGGCCCGCTCGTCGTCGAACAGGAAGCCCGCCAGCGCCTTCGCCAGCTCGGTCTTGCCGACGCCGGTGGGGCCGAGGAACAGGAACGAGCCGGTCGGCCGGTCGGGGTCTGCGACGCCGGAGCGCGCCCGCCGGACGGCGTCGGAGACCGCCCGCACCGCATCCGGCTGCCCGACGACCCGCCCACCGAGCTCCTCCTCCATGCGCAGCAGCTTCTGGGTCTCGCCCTCCAGCAGCCGGCCGGCGGGGATGCCGGTCCAGGCCTGGACGACCTCGGCGATGTCGTCGGGGCCGACCTCCTCCTTCAGCATGGAGGCCTGCTCCTCGACCGACGCCTCGGCCTCGGTCAGCGCCTTCTCCAGCTGCGGCAGGCGCCCGTAGCGCAGCTCGGCGACCCGGGCGAGCTCACCCTCGCGCTCCGCGCGCTCGGCCTCCAGCCGCAGCCGCTCCAGCTCCTCCTTGATCTGCTGGATGCGGGTGATGGCGCTCTTGTCCTGCTGCCAGCGCGCGGTCAGCTCGGCCAGCTCCTCGCGCTTGTCGGCGAGGTCCTCGCGCAGCGCGGCCAGCCGCTCGAGGGACGACGGGTCGTCCTCCTTGGCCAGCGCCATCTCCTCGATCTCCAGCCGCCGGACGGCGCGCTCGACCTCGTCGACCTCCACCGGCCGGCTGTCGATCTCCATGCGCAGCCGGCTGGCGGCCTCGTCCACCAGGTCGATCGCCTTGTCGGGCAGGAACCGGGACGTGACGTACCGGTCCGACAGCGTGGCGGCGGCGACGATCGCGCCGTCGGTGATGCGCACGCCGTGGTGCACCTCGTAGCGCTCCTTGAGGCCGCGCAGGATGCCGATGGTGTCCTCGACGCTGGGCTCGCCGACGAAGACCTGCTGGAAGCGCCGCTCCAGCGCCGGATCCTTCTCGATGTGCTCGCGGTACTCGTCGAGCGTGGTGGCGCCGACCATGCGGAGCTCGCCGCGGGCGAGCATCGGCTTGATCATGTTGCCGGCGTCCATGGCGCCGTCGCCGGTCGCGCCGGCACCGACGATGGTGTGCAGCTCGTCGATGAAGGTGATGATCTCGCCCTCGGCCTCGGTGATCTCCTGCAGGACGGCCTTCAGCCGCTCCTCGAACTCACCGCGGTACTTCGCGCCGGCGACCATGGACGCCAGGTCCAGCGCCATGAGCCGCTTGCCCTTGAGGCTCTCCGGGACGTCACCGGCGACGATCCGCTGGGCCAGGCCCTCGACGATGGCCGTCTTGCCGACACCCGGCTCGCCGATGAGGACGGGGTTGTTCTTGGTCCGGCGGGAGAGCACCTGCACCACGCGGCGGATCTCGGTGTCGCGGCCGATGACCGGGTCGATCTTGCCGTCACGGGCGCGCTCGGTGAGGTCGACGGCGAACTTCTCGAGCGCCTGGTAGGTGGCCTCGGGGTCGGCGCTGGTCACCTTGCGGTTGCCGCGCACAGTGCGGAAGGCCGCCAGCAGCGCGTCACGGGTGGCACCGGCGCTGGTGAGCACGGCCCCGGCCTCGCCCTCCGAGCCGGCCAGCCCGACCAGCAGGTGCTCCGTGGAGACGTACTCGTCGCCGAGGGCCCCGGCCTGCTCCGACGCGGCGTTGATCACCCGGAGGAACTCGCGCGAGGGTGCGGGCGCGGAGACCGTCGCGCCGCTGACGCTCGGCATGCGGCGCAGCGCGGCGTCGGCCTTGCTGCGCACGTCGGCCGGGTCGGCACCGACCGCGGTCAGCAGTGGACCGGCGATGCCGTCGGCCTGCTCCAGCAGGGCGACCAACAGGTGCAGCGGCTCCAGGGCCGCCTGACCCCGGCCGACGGCGAGACGCTGAGCGCCGGCGACGGCCTCCTGCGAGCGGGTCGTGAGCTTGCTCTCCATGCTCGGACGCACGTCCTTTCGGGTGGCTGGGGGACGCCGTCCGTCCGTGGGCGGCGCCATCGACTCCTGCAACGAACCATGGGTTGAGTCTGTTCCGCTCAACTCTGCCCGTTCGACCGTCCCCGCGGGTCCCCACCGGCCGTTAGGTCGCCCATCCGGGGAGGCGCAAGGGCGGAAGGTCCCGAGTCCGCTGACGCCAGCCCCTAGACTGGCGACATGACCGCCCTGCCAGCCCCGAGCGTCGCACTCGACGATCAGCTGTGCTTCGCGCTGTACGCCGCGTCCCGGGCGGTGACCGCGCGGTACCGCCCCATGCTCGACGCGATCGGTCTGACCTACCCCCAGTACCTGGTGATGCTGCTCCTCTGGGAGTCCGACAACCAGACGGTCGGCCAGCTCGGCTCCCGCCTGGCCCTGGACAGCGGCACGCTGTCGCCGCTGCTCAAGCGCCTGACGGCCGCGGGGCTGGTCACCCGCCACCGGCGGGTCGAGGACGAGCGGTCGGTCTCGATCGCGCTCACCGACGCGGGCCGGGCGCTGCAGGACAAGGCCATGGCCATCTCCGAGGAGATGATCGGCGCGATCGGGTTCGACGCCAGCGAGTTCGACGACCTGAAGGCCCGGCTCCGGTTGCTCACCGACCGGGTCAACGGCGCGGCCGCGGAGCAGGCCGAGTCCGGACGGTAGGGCTCCGCCCGAGCGGGTAGGAGGGCGGCCACGGTGCCGCCCGAGCCAGGGGCGGCCACGGCCCGAAGGGACGACATGCCCACTCGTACCGCCCGCACCGCCTGGAACGGGACCCTCCAGGAGGGCTCGGGACAGGTGGAGCTCTCCAGCTCCAAGATCGGCACCTACGAGGTGTCGTTCCCCAAGCGCACCGCCGACGAGGCAGCCGGTGCCACCAGCCCCGAGGAGCTGATCGCGGCGGCGCACTCCGCCTGCTTCGCCATGGCGCTCTCCAGTGAGATCGGCAAGGCCGGCGGCACCCCGCAGTCGCTCGAGGTCTCGGCCGACGTCACGCTCGGCCAGCAGGACGGAGCCCCGGCGATCACCGGGGTCAAGCTCACCGTGCGCGGCGAGGTCGACGGCCTGGACGCCGCCGGCTTCGACAAGGCCGCGCAGGCGGCCAAGGCCGGCTGCCCGGTGAGCAAGGCGCTGGCCGGTACCGAGATCACGCTGGACGCCTCGCTGGAGGGGTGACCTCCGGCTGAACGGCGACGGCCCGCCTCCCCGAGGGAGACGGGCCGTCGGACGGTCAGGTCAGCGGGTGGCGGCCCCGGATCCGGCGTGCGCCACCTCGTCGGTGCGCTCGCCCCCGGCGTCCCGGCCCTCGATGGCGTCGGTGTCGATGCGCACGGCGTCGGAACGCTCGGCCGCCTGGCGCTCGTCACCGGTCTCGGTGCGCAGCGCCACCTCGCGGATGAACAGCACCGCGAGGACGGCGACGACCGCCACGACGGCGGAGATCAGGAAGACCCGGCCGGTCGCGTCGCCGTAGGAGATGCGGATGAGCTCCTGGATCGGCGCCGGCGCATCCGCGAGATCGGCCAGGCCGATGTCCCCGCCACCTGCCGCGGCGGCCTCGGCCGCACCGGGGATGTCGGCCAGGCCGCCCCGGATCAGGTTCCCGACGTGGTTGCTCAGCACCGCACCGAGCACCGAGACGCCGATCGTGCCGCCGAGGCTGCGGAAGAAGGCGACCGCGGAGCTCGCCGCCCCCAGATCGGTCGCCGCCACGGTGTTCTGCACGGCGAGGACGAGGTTCTGCATGCTCATCCCGATCCCGACGCCGAGCACGAACAGGAAGAAGCTCAGCAGGACCATGTCGGTCTCGTGATCGATCGTCGCGAGCAGCGCGAAGCCGGCGACGACCAGGACCGAACCGGCCGTCAGGTAGGACTTCCACCGGCCGAACCGGGTGATGAGCAGACCGGAGACCGTGGAGGAGATCAGCAGGCCGCCGACCATCGGGATGGTGAGCAGCCCGGCCTCGGTGGGCGAGTACCCGCGGGAGATCTGCAGGTACTGGCCCAGGAACACCGTGGAGCCGAACATCGCCATGCCGACGGCGACGCTGGCGATGATGGCGACCGTGGTGGTGCGGTCCCGGAACAGCCGCAGCGGCACGATCGGCTCCGCGGCCCGCAGCTCGGTCACGAGGAACGCCACCACTGCCAGCGCCGCCCCGCCGAGGAACAGCGCCGTCTCGACCGAGGCCCACGCGAAGCTGCTGCCGGCCAGGGTGACCCAGATGAGCAGGGCCGAGACCGCAGCGGCGAGGAGGGCGGCACCGAGGTAGTCGATCGTCACGGCTCGCTTCGTCACCGGCAGGTGCAGGGTGCGCTGCAGCAGCACCAGCGCGACGGCGGCGAACGGGACGCCGACGTAGAAGCACCAGCGCCAGCCGAGCCAGCTGGTGTCGACCAGCAGGCCGCCCAGCAGCGGACCGCCGACCGTGGCGACCGCCATGACGGCACCCAGCAGCCCGGAGTAGCGACCGCGCTCGCGCGGGCTGATCATCGCGGCCATCGCGATCTGCACCAGCGCCTGCAGGCCGCCGAGGCCCAGGCCCTGCAGGACGCGCCACGCGATGAGCGTGTCCACCGACTGCGCGAGGCCGGCCAGCATCGAGCCGACGATGAAGATGACGATCGACAGCTGGATCAGCAGCTTCTTGCTGAACAGGTCGGCGAGCTTGCCCCAGATCGGCGTGGACGCCGTCGAGGCCAGCAGGGTCGCCGTGATCACCCAGGTGTACTGGTTCTGCGTGCCCCGCAGCTCGGTGATGATCGTCGGCAGCGCGTTGGAGACGACGGTCGAGGACAGGAACGCCACGAACATCGCCAGCAACATGCCGGAGAGGGCCTCCAGCACCTGACGGTGCGTCATCCTCCCCTGCTGCTCGACGGGCGCCTCGGGCGCGGAGGTCTGGACGGTGCTCACGGGACTCCTGGACGGAACTGGCGCAGAACGGGGCGGGAGCGAGGGCCGGGCGGTCATCGGGCCGCCGCCACGGGATCGGTGCGCGGCTGCCCGCCGACGACGTCGATGTCGGCCACCAGCCGATCGAGCAGATCGGCGAGCCGCCGGGCGTCCGCCTCGTCCCAGCCGGCCAGGGCGGTCAGCGCCCACTCCGCACGCAGCGCCCGCGAGGTGGCGAGCGCCCGGGCTCCCTGGTCGGTGAGCCGGAAGAGCGCGGCCCGGCCGTCGCGGGGATCGGGGCGGCGGTGGACGTAGCCTGCCCGCTCCAGGGCGGCCAGCTGCCGGCTGGCGACGGAGCCGTCGACCCCGGCGAGGGCGGCGAGCGCGCTGCAGCGGAGGTCGTCCTGCCGCTCGAGCGGGGCGAGCAGGGGCCAGCCGAACGACGGCAGGTCGCCGTGCAGTTGCACGGCCGCGCGGGAGCTCAGGTGCCGTCCGGCGCGGATCAGTTGGGCGACGCCGGCGGTGAGGCGGTCACGTGTGTCGGGGTGCATGGGCATGGGACGTCCTCAGGACGGAAAACGCTTGTAGACCGCAACCATACGATCATATGGTTGCGGTCTGCAACGAAGCTTCCTGTGTCGTCGGCCACGCCCGGCCCGGGCGGGTCAGCGCTCCGTGGACTCTGCCTCTCGCGCCTCGCCGATCCGGTTCAGTCGCTCGAGGAGGACGGCGAGCGTCGCGACGTCCTCGGCCGGCCAGTCGGCGAGGTCGCTCTCCCAGCGGGCCCGGCGGGCCGTCCGGATGCCGGCCAGCCGCGCGGCCCCCTCGGCGGACGGCCTCAGCACCTGCGCCCGGCCGTCGTCGGGGTCCGCCGCCCGGTCGACCAGTCCCAGCTCCACGAGGCTGGACAACTGGCGGCTGACGGTGCTCTTGTCCAGCCCCAGCCGCGCGACCAGGTCACTGGCCCGCAGCGGCCCGGCGTCCTGCAACAGCGCCAGCAGCCCGTACGCGGCGCCGTCCAGATCGGGGTGCAGCTCGCGCGCCAGCCGGGTCGAGATGGCCCGGGACCGCCGGAGCAGCAGACCGATCTCCCGCTCCAGCGACACGAAGGCCTCGTGGGCGTCGGCGTCCGGCCCGCTCACCGGGCACCTCCCGGGCGCCAGACGACGAGGGCCGAGCTCTGCCGCCGGTGCGGCACCAGATCGGCCCGGTAGGCCGCCGGGATCGCCGCCTCCGCGGCCATCCGCCGGTTCTCGGAGTGCTGCAGCTCCTCGAGCAGCTCGTGCACCCGGGCCTGCAGCGCCTCGACCTGGGACTCCAGCTCGATGATCCGCTTGATGCCGGCCAGGTTGACCCCGTCCTCCTGCGACAGCCGCTGCACCTCGCGCAGCAGTGCGACGTCGCGGGGGCTGTACCGCCGCCCTCCGCCGGAGGTCCGGCCGGGGCTGACCAGCCCCAGCCGGTCGTACTGCCGCAGCGTCTGCGCGTGCATCCCGGCCAGCTGGGCCGCCACGGAGATCACGAACACCGGGGCGTCGTCGGCGACGGCCGGGCCCGCCTCACCGAGCGGGCCACCCGACGGCCTGGTCATCCCTCACCTCCACGCCGCACCGCGGCGGTGATCTGCGGGCGCGGGTCCTCGTCCATCTCCTCGGCCAGGGCCTCGACCGCCTTGCGCTGCGCCGGGGTCAGCCGCGCGGGGACGGCGATCTCGACGGTCACGAGCAGGTCGCCGGTGCGGCCCTTGGTGGGCACCCCCCGTCCGCGGACCCGCAGCGTGCGGCCGCTCGCGGTGCCGGCGGGGACCTTGAGGGACACGGTGCCGTCCAGGGTCGGCACCGTCAGCGTGGTGCCCAGCGCCGCCTCGGCGAAGGTGAT
The DNA here is from genome assembly GCF_054051175.1 of Blastococcus sp. SYSU DS0753. NCBI lineage: Bacteria > Bacillati > Actinomycetota > Actinomycetes > Geodermatophilales > Geodermatophilaceae > Blastococcus > Blastococcus sp. SYSU DS0753. The sequence continues at coordinate 10,397 of NZ_JBJHAT010000015.1, forward strand.
CGGCACGGTCAGGGTGAGGTCCTCGCCCTTGCGCCCGAACAGCTGGTGCTCCGCGACGTGGACGACGACGAACAGGTCGCCGGCCGGGCCACCGCGCCGCCCGGGTGCTCCCTTGCCGGGCAGCCGGATCCGCTGACCGTCCTTGACCCCCGCCGGGATCCGCACGGTGATGGTGCGGGTCTGGCTGGTGACCCCGCTCCCGGCGCAGGTGGGGCACGGGTCCTCGACGACCTGGCCGCTGCCGCGGCAGTTGCGGCACGGCTCGGAGAAGGCGAAGGCGCCCTGGCTCCGACTGGTCACACCAGCGCCCTGGCACACCGGGCAGGTGTGCGGGGAGGTGCCGGGGCGGGCGCCGCTGCCGGCGCAGGTCGGGCAGCTGCCCGGGCTCTGCATCCGCAGCGGCACGGTGACGCCGAGCACGGCCTCCTCGAAGGAGAGCGTCGCCTCGGTCTCGACGTCCTGACCCCGCGCGGGCCCGGACGCGGCCTGGCTGCGCGCACGCGCGCCACCGGCCCCACCGAACAGCCCGCCCAGGATGTCGCCCAGGCCACCGGCCCCCCGGGCGCCCGCCCCGGCGCCGGCTGCGCCGAACAGGTCGCCGAGGTCGAAGGGCTGCCCGCCGGGCCCGGCGCCCGGGAAGCCGCCGGGGAACCCGGCACGGGCACCGGCTCCCCCGGCGCCGAACAGGCGTCGCGCGTCGTCGTACTCACCGCGCCGCTTGGGATCGGAGAGCACGTCGTAGGCCTCGGAGACCTCCTTGAACCGCGCCTCGGCCTCGGTGTTGCCCGGGTTCTTGTCCGGGTGCAGCTCCGTGGCCAGCTTGCGGTAGGCCTTCTTGATCGCGGCCGCGTCGGCGTCCTGGGGAACGCCGAGCGCGCCGTAGTAGTCCTTCTCGATGAAGTCACGGGTGCTCATCGGACGCCCCCTCTCGCGCTCGGTCGGACGCCGCTCAGCCGGCGGCCTGGTCGGTGGGCTCGGCGGCCTCCCCGGACTCGGCGGACGCCGCGGACTCGGCGGACGCCGCGGACTCGGCGCGCGCAGGCGCCTCCGGCTCGGTGACGGCGACCATGGCGGTCCGCAGCACCCGCTCGCCCCGGCGGAAGCCCTGCCGCAGCACGGTGGTGGCCGTCGGGACGCTCACCTCGGCGGAGGTCTCGTGCATGACGGCCTCGTGCAGCGACGGGTCGAACTCGTCGCCGGCCTTGCCGAACGCCTCGACCCCGAGGCCGTCGAGCAACCCGAGGATGCGGTCGGCGACCAGCTTGAAGGCGCCGGTGAGGTCGCCGTGGTCACGGGCCCGCTCGATGTCGTCGACGATCGGGAACAGCTGGGTCGCGAACCGCTCCGCGGCCTGGTCGACGACGAGCGACCGGTCACGGTCCACCCGCCGCCGGTAGTTGGCGTACTCGGCGGTGACCCGCTGCAGGTCCTCGGTGCGCTCGGTCAGCTGCTGCGCCAGGTCGCCGTCCGCCGCCGACTGCGGCGCGGCACCCCCCTGCGGCTCGGTCCCCTGCTGCGCCGCCGGGTCCTGCTGCGGCCCCGTGCCCTGCTGCGCGCCCGCGGCCTCATCGGCGGCCGGCATGTCGTGCTCGCTCATCTGCTCCCCTGGGAGGTCGGTACCGGGCCGGACGCCGGCCGGCTGCTCGCCGGCCGGCGTCCGCACTGCGCCAGTGATGGGGTCGATGCGCCGCCTGTCGCGGATCACGACCCGCGGCTGCTCTTCCCTGTCCGTCATCGGCGGTCGGTGTCCTCGTCGACGATCTCGGCGTCGACGACGTCGTCGTCACCCGTGGCCTGGCCACCCGCCGCACCGGCACCCGCCTCGGCACCGGCCTCGGCGCCGGGCGCTCCGCCGGCCGCCTCGGCCTGCTGGGCGTAGAGCGCCCCGCCGACCTCCTGGGACACCCGGGCCACCTTCTCCTGGGCGGACTTGATGGCGTCGATGTCCGAGCCGCCGAGGGCCGAGCGCAGCTCGGTGAGCGCCTCGCCGAGCTCGTCCTTCTTCTCGGCCGGGATCTTGTCGCCGTTCTCGGCCAGGAACTTCTCGGTCTGGTACTGCAGCGACTCGGCGAGGTTGCGGGTCTCGGCCTCCTCGCGGCGGCGCTTGTCCTCCTCGGCGTGCGCCTCGGCGTCCTTCATCATCCGCTCGATGTCCTCCTTGGGGAGGGCCGAGCCGCCGGTGATGGTCATCGACTGCTCCTTGCCGGTGCCCAGGTCCTTGGCGTGGACGTGGACGATGCCGTTGGCGTCGATGTCGAAGGCGACCTCGATCTGCGGGACGCCGCGCGGCGCCGGGGGCAGCCCGGTCAGCTCGAACATGCCGAGCTTCTTGTTGTACATCGCCATCTCGCGCTCGCCCTGGAACACCTGGATCTGCACGGACGGCTGGTTGTCGTCGGCCGTCGTGAAGATCTCCGAGCGCTTGGTCGGGATCGTGGTGTTGCGCTCGATGAGCTTGGTCATGATCCCGCCCTTGGTCTCGATGCCCAGGGACAGCGGGGTGACGTCGAGCAGCAGGACGTCCTTGACCTCGCCGCGGAGGACACCGGCCTGCAGCGCGGCGCCGATGGCCACGACCTCGTCGGGGTTGACGCCCTTGTTGGGCTCCTTGCCGCCGGTCAGCTCGCGCACCAGCTCGGTGACGGCCGGCATGCGGGTCGAGCCACCCACCAGGACCACGTGGTCGATGTCGCCGACGGAGATGCCGGCGTCGCGGATCGCCTGGTTGAACGGCGCCCGGGTGCGGTCGAGCAGGTCCTGGGTCAGCCGCTGGAACTCGGCGCGGGTCATCGTGACGTCCAGGTGCAGCGGGCCCTCGGCGCCGGCGGTGATGTAGGGCAGGTTGACGTTCGTCGACTGCGCGCCCGACAGCTCGATCTTGGCCTTCTCGGCCGCCTCGCGCAGCCGCTGCATGGCCAGCTTGTCCTTGGACAGGTCGATGCCGTTGGAGGCGTTGAACGTCTGCACCAGGTGCTTGACCACGCGCTCGTCCCAGTCGTCACCACCGAGGTGGTTGTCACCGGCGGTGGCCTTCACCTCGATGACGCCGTCGCCGATCTCGAGCAGCGAGACGTCGAAGGTGCCGCCACCGAGGTCGAACACGAGGATCGTCTGCTCGGTCTCGCCCTTGTCCAGGCCGTAGGCCAGCGCGGCCGCGGTCGGCTCGTTGACGATGCGCAGGACGTTGAGCCCGGCGATCTCACCGGCCTCCTTCGTGGCCTGGCGCTGGGCGTCCTCGAAGTAGGCGGGGACGGTGATGACCGCGTCGGTGACCGGCTCGCCCAGGTAGGTCTCGGCGTCGCGCTTGAGCTTCTGCAGGATGCGCGCGGAGATCTCCTGCGGCGTGTACTTCTTGCCGTCGATCTCGTCGGTCTTCCAGTCGGTACCCATGTGGCGCTTGACCGACCGGATGGTGCGGTCGACGTTGGTGACCGCCTGGTTCTTCGCCGACTGCCCGACGAGGACCTCGCCGTTCTTGGCGAAGGCCACGACCGAGGGGGTGGTGCGCGAACCCTCGGAGTTGGCGATGACCGTCGGCTCACCGCCCTCGAGGACGGTGACGACGGAGTTGGTGGTGCCGAGGTCGATACCGACCGCTCGAGCCATGGGAGATGGCCTCTCTTCCGTGTGCTGGGGGTGGTACTGGTCCGTACGAGGAGCCGAGCGCGACCGCATTGCGCGTGGTGCGCTCAACTTTCCTGTCCACCGTAACGGCAAGCTGCGCGGCGGTGTTCCCGGGCCCCGCGTCACACGTTCCCTCGCCGCGTCACCCCGGCCTCGTGGCCGCGCCCTCAGCGGCACGACGCTGGGGTGGCACCCACAAGCCCGTGGCGGTCCGCGCAGTGATCCACAGATCCGCCGCCCACCCACCGCGACCGCCGCGCACGCTCGACACTGCACCGGTGCACCCGCTCCTCCGCGCCGCCGCCGAGCGCCAGCTGGGCCTGTTCACCGCGCGGGACGCCCGCCGCGCCGGCTACGACCACCCCGAGATCCGCCGCCTCCTCTCGTCGGGCACCTGGGTCCGCCTCCGTCGCGGCGTCCACGCCACGGCCGAAGCCGTCCGCTCGGCGACGACAGACGGCACCCGCCACCGGCTGGAGTGCCTCGCCGTCCTGCTGGAGCTCGACCGCCCGACCGTGGCGCTGAGCCACGAGACGGCCGCACACCTCTGGGAGCTGCCGGTCCCGAGGCGCTCCACCGCGGGTCCGATCCGCCTGACCGACCCCGGGCTGTCCCGGCAGGGACGGGTCTACCGCATCACCCAGGCGCCGCTCGGGCCGGACGACGTCACCTCCGAGGGGCCGCTCCGCGTGACCACCACCGCTCGCACCCTGCTCGACGTGGTGCGCCGGTGGCCGCTCGACGATGCGGTGGTCGCACTGGACGCCGCACTGCTCCGGAAACGCATCACTGTGCAGCAGCTCACCCAGGGAGCGGCGGCGCTCCAGGGGTGGCCGGGCGCCCGCCGCGCCGCCCGCGCGGTGGCCCTCGCCGACGGGCGCGCCGAATCGCCGTTGGAGACGCGGGGCCGCCTGCGCGCATCCTCGGGGCGGCATTCCCGGCGCCGGAGCTCCAGGTGGAGATCCGGACGGAGGGGCGCCTCGTCGGCGTGGTCGACGCCTGGTTCGGAGCGGCCGCCGTCGCGGTCGAGTTCGACGGGAAGGTGAAGTACACGGACCCGTGGCGCGGTCGGACACCGGCGCAGGTGCTCTGGGAGGAGAAGCGGCGGGAGGACGAACTCCGGGCGCTGGGCGTCCGCGTGATCCGGGTGGCCGACGAGGACGTCGACCGCGACTGGCCCCGCGTCGAAGCACGGCTGCGCGAACTCCTGGCAGCACCGGCGCCCACGGGACGCCGCTTCACCGCCACCCCCCGTGCGCGAGGTCGGGTGCGCGCGGGCTGAGCAGCCCAAGCCCGTAGCCGCGAGCCCAGGCGTACAACGCTCAGGCGGCGGGCGCGGGCCGGAGGTGGCGACACCCACCCCCGCGGCACGGGCCTGAGCTGACAGCCGCGGGCCCGGGTCGGCGAACCCAGGTGGCGGGGAGGGACGCTGCAGTCACGTCGCACATCGGTGGACGACGACGGGACGTGTCACGGGTCACCCCTGGGCGGAGCGCCTCGGCCGGGCTCGCCGATCCGCGGCGCCGCGCCCAGGGTTACCGGCGAGTAGCCTCTGAGCGCGCCCGCTATCGTGCCCTGGAGTGCGGGCTGCGCCTGCCCGCATGCGTTCCGGGCGCCGGCCCACCGGCCGGTGCACCGGGGCGCGCACCACACACAGCCCCGTCGCCCGCGTGGCCGGCGGGAGACGACCGACGCCGCCAGGCGTACGGGAGGGGAAAACATGACGGGCCCGCTGCAGATCGTCCTGGGGACTATCAGCGTCCTGTTCCTGATCGTGGCGTCCGTGATGGCCTACCGGGCCGTCCGGGCGATGGTGCGGATCATCCGCACCGGCCAGCCCGACGGCACCCGCTTCGGCCCGGTCAAGAGCCGGCTGAAGACGCTGGTGGTCGAGTCGATCGGCCACACCCGGATGCTGAAGTGGTCGACCATCGGCGTTGCCCACTGGTTCGTCTTCGTCGGCTTCTACGGCCTGTTCCTGACGCTGGTCGAGGCGTTCGGCGAGGTGTGGAACCCGGCCTTCCACCTGCCGCTCATCGGCGAGTGGGCGATCTGGAGCCTCTTCGTCGACCTGATCGGCGCCGGCACGATCCTCGGGATCATCTACCTGATCGTCCGGCGCCAGCTCGACCACCCGCGCCGGCAGGGCCGCAGGAGCCGCTTCGCCGGGTCCAACGAGGGCCGGGGCTACTTCGTCGAGGCCGTCGTCCTGATCGTCGGCATCAGCATCCTCAGCATCCGCGCGGCCAAGGTCGCCTCCGGCCTGGACGACGCCCCGACCTGGTCGCACCCGTTCGCGAGCCTGGCGTCGAACCTCTTCCCGGACAACCCCGACGTCGTCTCGATCGTCGCCTTCATCAAGATCGTGGTGTCGCTGACCTGGCTGGTGGTCATCAGCCGCATCCTCAACATGGGTGTCGCCTGGCACCGGTTCAGCGCCTTCTTCAACATCTACTTCAAGCGCGAGGCCGACGGCGCCCCGGCGCTCGGCCCGCTGCCCGCCATGACCTCCGGCGGCAAGCCGATCGACTTCGAGGACCCGGGCGAGGACGACGTCTTCGGCCGCGGCAAGATCGAGGACTTCACCTGGAAGGGGATGCTGGACTTCACCACCTGCACCGAGTGCGGGCGGTGCCAGAGCCAGTGCCCGGCCTGGAACACCGGCAAGCCCCTGTCGCCGAAGATGGTGATCATGGACCTGCGGGACCACCTGTACGCCAAGGCCCCGTACCTGCTCGGTGAGAAGACGGCGTCGGAGTCCGCGCCCGACTACGACCTCCTCAAGCCCAGCGACGAGCAGGTCTGGGCGTCGGGCTACGCCCGGATCGAGGGCACCAACGACGCCCAGGCGCACCGCCCGCTGGTCGGCACCCTCGAGGAGGGCGGGGTCATCGACCCCGACGTCCTGTGGAGCTGCACCAACTGCGGCGCCTGCGTCGAGCAGTGCCCGGTGGACATCGAGCACGTCGACCACATCCAGGACATGCGCCGCTACCAGGTGCTGATCGAGTCCAACTTCCCGTCCGAGGCCGGGGTCATGATGACCAACCTCGAGAAGCGCGGGAACCCGTGGGGCATGGGCGGCAACGTCCGCGAGGACTGGATCAAGGAGATGGACTTCGAGGTTCGCGTCGCCGACGGCCCGCTCCCCCACGAGGTCGAGTACCTGTTCTGGGTCGGCTGCGCCGGCGCCGTCGACGACCGCGCCAAGAAGGTCACCAAGGCGGTCGCCGAGCTGCTGCACACCGCGGGCGTCGAGTTCGCCGTGCTCGGCAACGGCGAGACCTGCTCGGGCGACCCGGCCCGCCGCATGGGCAACGAGTTCCTCTTCCAGCAGCTGGCCATGGAGAACGTCGAGACCCTCAACGGCGTCTTCGAGGGCCGGGTGCCGGGCACCCGCAAGATCGTCGCCACCTGCCCGCACTGCTTCAACTCGCTGGGGCGGGAGTACCCGCAGGTCGGCGGCGAGTACGAGGTCGTGCACCACACCCAGCTGCTCGGCAAGCTGGTGGAGGAGGGCCGGCTGACCCCGGTCACCCCGGTCGACCGCAAGGTCACCTACCACGACCCGTGCTTCCTGGGCCGGCACAACAAGGTCTACACGCCCCCGCGGGAGATCCTCGACTCCGTCCAGGGCCTGTCCACGCAGGAGATGCACCGCTGCAAGGACCGCGGCTTCTGCTGCGGTGCCGGCGGTGCCCGCATGTGGATGGAGGAGAAGATCGGCAAGCGGATCAACATGGAGCGCACCGAGGAGGCCCTCGAGCTCGATCCCGACGTCATCTCCACCGCGTGCCCGTTCTGCATCACGATGCTCAGCGACGCGCTGACCAGCAAGAAGCAGAACGGCGAGGCCGGCGAGCACGTCGAGGTGCTCGACGTCAGCCAGATCCTGCTGCGCTCGATGCAGCCGGTCGCCGTCGGCGCGCAGGGTGCCGAGCAGGGCGCCGACGTCGGCACGAAGGACGACGACGTCGTGGGCCTCGACTCCGCCGCGACGGATCACGACCCGAAGTAGAAGAAGGACCCCGTCCTCCTCACCCCTCGCACGCTCGGGGCGAGCCTCCGGACGGGGCCGTGCGACGGCGCGCATCCCGCGGGGTGCGCGCCGTCGCCGTTCCGGAGCCGTGCACCCCGCGGTGGTTGCGCCGCGCACCCACCCGGGGGCGGTGTGCACCCGGTCACGGAGGACGCTTTCCGGGTGACCCGCACCGCCCCCGCACGCAACACCGCCGGCACCGACCGTCGTCGCGGTCTCGGGCTGATGGCCGTTGCCATCGTGCTCACGGCGCTCAACCTGCGCACGGCGGTCACCAGCGTCGGCCCGGTGCTGGAAGAGCTCGAGCGGGGCCTGGACATCTCCAGCGGCCTGGCCGGGGTCATCACCACGATGCCGGTGCTCTGCTTCGCGCTCATCGGGTTCACCGGCCCCGCACTGTCGGCGCGCTACCGCGACGCGCACGTCCTCGCCGGCGCCCTGGTGGCGATGACCGTCGGGCTGGGGCTGCGCAGCCTGGCCGAGGCGTTCCCGGTCTTCCTCGCCGGCACGGCGCTGGCCATGGCCGGCGGGGCGCTGGGCAACGTCATGCTCCCGGGGCTCGTCAAGCGCCACTTCCCGGGGCGGACGGGCCCGCTGATCGGCGCCTACAGCACCGCGATGGGGCTGGGCGCGACCCTCGCGGCGGTGACCTCGCAGCCGATCGCCGACGTCGCCGAGGGGGAGGGCTGGCGCTGGGCACTCGTCGTCTGGGCGCTGCCGGCGCTCGTCGCGGCGGGGGTGTGGCTGGCTCTGCCGGCCGCGCCCGACGTGTCGCGCGAGGGCCACACCGCCGTCCGGATGCGGGCCCTCGTGCACAGCCCTACGGCGATGGCGATCACCGCCTTCTTCGGCGTGCAGGCGCTCCAGGCCTACGTCGTCATCGGCTGGTCGGCGCAGTACCTGCGTGATTCGGGGCTGAGCGCGGCGACCGCCGGTCTCCTCCTGGGCCTGAACTCCGTCGTCGGGCTGCCGCTGAGCGCCGTCATCCCGTCGCTGACCGTCCGGCCGCGTCTGCAGCGCCCGCTGCTGCTGCTCTTCATCGCCTGCTACGTGACCGGCTGGGTGGGCCTCTGGACGGCGCCGACCGTCGCCCCGTGGCTGTGGATGGTCCTCATCGCCGTCGGCATGGGCACCTTCTCGATGGTGCTCACCCTCATCGGCCTGCGCGCGCGCACGCCCGAGACCGTCTCCGCGCTCTCCACCGTCAGCCAGAGCATCGGCTACGTGATCGCCGGGGCCGGCCCGCTGCTCGTGGGCGTGCTCCGCGGGGTGACCGGCAGCTACGACGGCATGTTCGTCATCGCCCTCACCGGCGTCGCCGTGCTCGCCGTCGCCGGGTGGATCGCCACGCGGCAGGTGTTCGTCGACGACGAGGTGGAGCGCACCGTCCCCGGCTGGTCACCCGCGGGCCGCTCCACCGAGGTGCTGGAGAGCGCCGGCGTCGAGGTCCCGGCAGCGGCCGACGTCGACGACGCCCCGCCCGCCGAGGCTAGGGACGCCGGGTCTCCGCGCGGGTGAAGTTGCGGAACGAGCGCGACGGCGTGGGCCCCCGCTGGTCCTGGTACCGGGAGCCGTAGACCGCCGAGCCGTAGGGGTGCTCGGCCGCGCTGGTCAGCCGGAACAGGCACAGCTGGCCGATCTTCATGCCCGGCCACAGCGTGATCGGCAGGTTCGCGACGTTCGACAGCTCCAGGGTGATGTGCCCGGAGAACCCCGGGTCGACGAAGCCCGCCGTCGAGTGGGTGAGCAGGCCCAGCCGGCCCAGCGAGGACTTGCCCTCCAGCCGGGCGGCGAGGTCGTCGGGGATGCGGACGACCTCCAGCGTGGAGCCCAGCACGAACTCACCCGGGTGGAGCACGAACGGCTCGTCGCCCTCGGGCTCCACCAGCGACGTGAGGTCGTCCTGCTGCTCCGCCGGGTCGATGTGGGTGTAGCGGGCGTTGTTGAACACCCGGAAGTACCGGTCCAGCCGGACGTCGATGCTGGACGGCTGCACCAGCCCCGGGTCGTAGGGCTCGATGCCGAGGCGTCCCCCGGCGATCGCGGCCGTGATGTCGCGGTCGCTCAGCAGCATGGCGCGGAGTCTAGGGAACCGCGTCCGCGCGCCGTGCGGGCGAACGGCGCCGGCTGCCCGCGGCGCGCTGTCGCCTCCCCACGTCCCGTTGGACCTCCCGACTGCCGATGAACGGGACGCAATCGAACGAAACCGAGGGGAACCTGCGTGCTCGACACCCGGCCGGCCACCGCCGCGCCTCGCGGCGCCCGTGACGCCGTGCGCCCCACCGGCCGCGAGCGGAGCTTCTCCGCCGACGAGCTGATCGTCTCCAAGACCGACCTGCGCGGCGTGATCACGTACGCCAACGACGTCTTCCTGCGGGTGAGCGGCTACGACCGCGACGACGTGATCGGCCAGCCGCACAACCTGATCCGCCACCCGGAGATGCCGCGGGCGGTGTTCAAGCTGCTGTGGGACACCCTGGGCGCCGGCCAGGAGGTGTTCGCCTACATCAACAACCTCGCCACCGACGGGGGCCACTACTGGGTGCTGGCGCACGTGACGCCCTCCAAGGACGCGCACTGCAGGGTCGTCGGCTACCACTCCAACCGCCGGCGGCCCTCCCGGGGCGCCGTCCGGCGGGTGCTGCCCCTCTACCAGCGGCTGCTGGCCGAGGAGCGCCGGCACCCGAACGCGCGCAGCGCGGTCGCGGCCTCCTCCAGGCTGCTCGACGAGGTGCTCGCCGAGCAGGGGCAGAGCTACGAGGAGTTCGTCTGGTCGATCATCAACCGCGAGGAGAGCTGACATGGGCGTGCGCACCACGCGCGGCGAGCACGGCCGGCGGTCGGACGCCGCGGAGCTGGCGCTCTACCGCGGCTTCGTCCGGCAGCTGACGGCGGCGTGCGAGGCGGCCTCGCGCGGTGACCTCGAGGCCCGCAGCCGCATCGACGCCGACACCGAGCAGGTGCCCGAACTGGTCTCCCTCCACCACGCGCTCAACCGGGTGCTCGACGTCTCCGACGCGTTCGTCCGCGAGTCGTCGGCCGCGCTGAGCTCCGCAGCCGAGGGCCGGTTCCACCGCCGCCTGCTCACCACCGGCCTGCTCGGCTCCTTCCGCCGCACCGCCAGCGACATCAACGACGCCCGCACCGCGATGCAGGCGACCGCCGGGCGCGTCACCGACGCGCAGACCAGCCGGCTGCGGCTGGCCGACGACTTCGAGTCGGTGGTGCTCTCGATGTCCGAGCAGGTGGCGACGGCCGCCACCGAGCTCAGCGCATCGGCGTCCGGGCTCACCGCCGCCGCGACCGCGGCGAGCGCCGAGGTGGGCACCGCGCAGGACACGATCAGCTCGCTCACCCGCTCGTCGGCCGAGATCAAGGAGATCATCGCGCTGATCGACTCGGTGGCCGCCCAGACCCGCCTCCTCGCGCTCAACGCCACGATCGAGGCCGCCCGCGCGGGCGAGGCCGGCAAGGGGTTCGCCGTCGTCGCCTCCGAGGTCAAGGACCTCGCCGACCAGACCGGCCGCGCGACCGAGCGGGTCACCGCCCAGGTGGAGCAGATCCGCCAGGCGTCGGAGGGTGTCGCCGCCGGCATGAGCAGCGTCAGCTCCACCGTCGACGAGATGAACGGCCTGGTCGGCGGCATCGCCGCCGCGGTGGACGGCTCGGCGTCGCTGAACACCGGCCACGAGGACGTCACCGGGCTGTCGCAGATGGCGGAGAAGCTGCGGTCGGAGGCGACCGGCTTCCTCGCGGAGATGCGCCGCTGACCGGAGGTGGCTGTCGCGGCGGGGAGGCGACCAGGTAGGCTCGTCGCTGTTCGCGGGTGTAGTTCAATGGTAGAACATCAGCTTCCCAAGCTGACAGTGCGAGTTCGATTCTCGTCACCCGCTCCACGAGCTCCCGAGGCCCCGGTCGCATCGACCGGGGCCTCGGCGCGTTCCGGCGCAGGCCGGGGAACACGGAACGGGACCGGGCCTTTCGTCCCTGGGGCGGGACGCGACCGTGCCCCACGATGGGCCAAGCGCTTCCCCTGCCCCCGTCGGCGCTCCTACGGTCAGGCCGTGCCCCCGCCCGACCACCGGTGCGCTCGATGAGCGACGACGCCGCGGCCCTCACCGCCGCGGTGCTGGCGGCGGCCTCGGGTGGCCGGCTCGAGGCGACCCTGCACGAGATCGTCGCGGTCGCGGCCCGGCACGTCGACGCCCGCTACGGCGCGCTGGGCGTGCTCACGCCCGACGGGCGCGGGCTGGACCGGTTCGTCACGGTCGGCCTGGATCCCGGGGCCCAGGAGCGGATCGGCCGCACGCCCGAGGGCGCCGGCATCCTCGGCCTGCTCCTGGAGGACCCGACCCCGCTGCGGCTGGCCGACCTGCGCACCCACCCCGCCTCGGTCGGCGTCCCCCCGGGGCACCCCGCGATGCGGTCGTTCCTGGGCCTCCCGGTCCGCGCCCGCGACTCCGTCTTCGGGCACCTGTACCTCACCGAGAAGCGCGGCGGGGGCGCGTTCACCCCGGCCGACCTGGAGCTCTCCGAGGGCATGGCGGCGGTGGCGGGCCTGGCCATCGAGAACGCCCGGCTGCTGGAGCAGGCCGAGCAGCGCCGGGCCTGGTCGCAGGCCGGCACCGACATCGCGACGGCGCTGCTGTCGGGGCGCCCCGCCGACGAGGTCCTCCGCACCGCGGCCGCCCGCATCGCCGAGCTCTCCGGCGCCGACACCGTCGGCATCCTGGCGCCGGTGCCCGGTGACGAGGGCACCCTGGTCGTGACCGCCGCCGTGGGCCCCGAGGCCACCCGGACCGAGGGCGCGCGCATCCCCCTCGCCGGCACCCGGCTGGGCGACGCCCACCGCTCGGGCACGCCGCTGCTGGTGGACGACGTCGCCACGCCGGTGCCGGGCACGACCCGCGCCCCACTGGTCGGTGAGCTCGCCGGCCGGTACGGACCGGCGCTCCACCTCCCGCTGGGTGGACCGTCTCCGCCGACCACCCTGGTCGCCATGCGGCTGCGGGAGCGGCCACCGTTCGACCCCGCGGTGCTCGAGCCGGCGTCGGCGTTCGTCACCCAGGCGGCGGTGGCGATGCGGCTGGTCCGCAGCCAGCAGCGCGAGCAGCGGCTGCAGGTGCAGGCCGACCGGGACCGGATCGCCCGGGACCTGCACGACCACGTGGTGCAGCGGATCTTCGCGACCGCCCTGGCGCTGGACCGGCTCGGCCGCTCGCTGGAGGGCTCCGCGCCGCTGGTCGCCAGCCGGATCGCGCGGCACGTGGACGAGCTCGACGGCACCATCGCCCGGATCCGGGAGGCGATCTTCGAGCTGCACGGGGCCGAGGACTCCTCGTCCGCGGCCGTGCGGCGACGGCTCGCCGACGTGGTGCGGTCGGTGACCGACGGGCACGGGGTGCGCCCGGACCTGCGGGTGCGCAGCGAGATCGAGGACCTGCCTCCCGGCCTGGCCGGCGACGTGGTCGCCGTCGTCCGCGAGCTGGTCACCAACGTGGTCCGCCACGCCCGCGCCACCCGCGTGACGGTGACCGTGGCCCTGGCCGACGAGGTGCGCGTCGTGGTCACCGACGACGGGCACGGGCTGCCGGCGGTCACCGTGCGCAGCGGGCTGGCCAACCTGGCCGACCGCGCGGAACGCCGGGGTGGCCGGCTGGCGACCGCCACCGGGGCCTCGGGGACGGAGATCCGCTGGGTCGTGCCACTCCCCGGCTGACCCGCACCGGCGCAGGCTCAGCTCCGGCGGTCGCGCAGCTCGGTGGCCAGGATGGCGGCCTGGGTCCGGCGCTCGAGGCCCAGCTTGGCCAGCACGTGACTGGTGTAGTTCTTGACCGTCTTCTCGGCCAGCCCCATGCGCTCGCCGATCTGGCGGTTGGTGAGCCCCTCACCGATCAGCCCCAGGACGGCGCGCTCCTGGTCGGTCAGCGTCGCGAGCCGATCACCGCCGGACCGCGCCGGTGGCGGCGGTCCGGGTTCGGTCAGGTCGCCGCCCGCCGCCACTGTGCGCACCGCCGACACCAGCGCCGAGCCGCGCACCTGCTTGAGCAGGAACCCGGCCGCGCCGGCGCGCACCGCCTCGTCGCGCGCCGCCCGGTCCGCGTAGCTGGTGAGCACCAGGCAGCGAAGGCCGGGCAGCCTCGCGCGCAGCTCCCGGCAGAGGGTGGCGCCGTCCCCGTCGGGCAACCGCATGTCGAGGACGGCGACGTCGGGACGGACGGCGGGAGCCCGGGCCAGCGCCTCGGCGCGCGAGCCGGCCTCCCCCACGACGGTGATGGCGGGGTCGTCCTCGAGGACCTCGGCCACGCCGCGGCGGACCACCTCGTGGTCGTCGACGAGGAACACCCGCACGCCCGGCGGCGACGCGCCCACGGCCGCCTCCCTCCCACGGTTCCGGGGAGGGCAGCGTAGGACCGCCGCCGCTCCGCGACCAGGGGTCACGCGGGCAGCAACAGCACCGCGTAGAGGGTCAGGCCCGGCCCGAACGCCATGGCCACGACCGGCCCGTCGACGTCGGCCAGCTCCTGCAGCACCAGCAGGACGGTGGCCGAGGAGCAGTTGCCGTGCTCGGCCAGCACCCGGCGCGAGGCCGCGACCTGCTCCTCGCGCAGGCCCAGCTCGTCGCGGACGACGTCGATGATGCGGGGTCCCCCGGGATGCACGGCCCAGCCCGCGACGTCCTCGGGGCGCAGACCCGCTCCGGCGAGCAGCTCGTCGACGACGTTCCCCACGTGCCGCGCCAGCACGTCGGGCACCCGCGGGGAGAGCCCCATGCGGAACCCGAGGTCGGTGACGTCCCACGTCATGTGGTCGGCGGTCGAGGCGTCGGTGCGCGCGACGACCCCGGCGATCCGGCGCCCGCGCCCGGCGCCGGGTTCGACGACCACGGCCGCCGCGGCATCGGAGAACAGCGCGTGCGCGACGACCTGCTCGAGATCGGCCTGGGCCGGCTGCACGTGCAGGCTGGTCAGCTCGCAGCACAGCAGCACCGCCGGCCGGGACCGCGCGGTGACGAAGTCGCCGACGGCCGCGAGGCCCGGGATCGCCGCGTAGCAGCCCATGTGGCCGACCAGCAGCCGCTGCAGCCCGGCCGGCATGCCGAGGTCGCTGGCCAGGCGGATGTCCAGCCCCGGCGTCGCGTAGCCGGTGCAGGTGGCGACGGCGAACAGCCCCACGTCCCCGGGCGCCAGCCCGGCGGAGTCCAGCGCCCCGGCGACGGCCTGCTTGCCCAGCGGGAGGGCCTCCTGGACGTACCGCGCCATCCGCGCCCCGGTGCTCCAGCCGCTGAGGTCCTCGTCCACGGGGTTGGCCACCGCGTGCCGGCGGCGCACGCCGGCCCCGAGGAAGATCCGGCGGGCGGCGCGCACCCCCTCGTAGTGGGTGCCGAAGAACCCGTCCCAGGCGGCCTCCTGGTCCAGGGTGGTGGGCAGCGCGCTGCCCGCCCCGGTGAGGACGGCGGCGGTCACGATCGCGGCCCCACGGCTGACCTGCTCGGGATCATGGTTTCGACGGTACGTGCGCCGCCGTCGCGTCGCCCGCTCACCGCTTCCGGCCGTACCCGGCGAAGACGACGGCCGTGGAACGGATCGGTTTCATGCGCACCGAGCCCCGGCGCCCCAGCCGCCAGGCGATCGCGTCGCGCAGCGACGGCCGCAGGCCGACCAGGCGCAGCTCGAGACCCAGCCGGTCGGCCGCGGCGAGCAGCCGCGCGCGATCGACGAAGAGCGCCGGGTCGTGGATGCCGGGCGGCGGGCCACCGGGGAGCCGCTCGGCCACCGTCACCATGAGGAAGCGGCCGATCCGCGTGGCGGCCAGCGCGTCGACGACCAGGACGCCCCCGGGCCGCAGCAGGCGGGCGCACTCGGCCAGCACCGCGACGTCGTCCTCCACGTGCTCGAGGATCTCGCCGGCGACGACGACGTCCGCGCAGCCGTCGGCCAGGGGGACGGCGAGCACCGAGCCGCGCACCGGCAGCACCCCGTGCGCCCGCGCGGTCCGCAGCCCCTCCAGCCCGAGGTCCACCCCCACGTGCCGGTACCCGAGCCGGGCGGCGTGCGGGGCCATCAGCCCCCCACCGCAGGCGAGGTCGACCAGCAGCGCCCCCGGGCCGCTCGCCGGTGGGATGTGCTCGGCCCGGGAGGCAGCGAGCCAGTGCAGGGCGGCGAAGCCTCCGGAGGGCTGCCACCACTGGTCGGCGAGCTCGTCGTACTGGGCGGGGTCGTTGCGGGTCAGCGGGGTGGATCGCACGGAGGGCTAGCCCTTCTTGAGCGGGTCGTGGCCCCAGTTCATCAGCGAGTACCGCCACTTCGACGTCTCGACGTCCTCCTTCGTCGGCTCCTGGGCCAGGTGCCGCTGCACGTAGCCGTGGACCTTCCGCATGTGGGCGAGGTCGTCGTCGGTCAGGTCGTCCTTCTTCGTGCGCAGCAGGTCCACGATGCGCCGGCCCGAGGCGTGGCCGGTGGACTCGCCGTCGCCGTCCTTCTGCCCCACGGCCTGCGACTCCTCGCTCGCCAGCCACCGCTCCAGCTCGGCCGCGGTCATGTTCACCGCCTCGCCGAACTCCCGTCGGATCGTGTCGGGGTCGTCGCTCGCCATGGTTCCTCCGCTCGTCGTCCTCCCGGTACCGTCGCGCCGGCCGCGGGAAACGGCCGTCCGGTACCCCTCGCCCAGCCCTCCGGAGGTCCTGCGTGTCCGTCACCGTCGTCGGCAGCCTGAACGAGGACGTGCTGGTCTCCGTCGACCGGCTGCCGCGCCGCGGCGAGACGGTCGTCGCCCGGGCCGCCGCGCTCGCCCCGGGCGGGAAGGGCGCCAACCAGGCCGCGGCGGCGGGGATCCTCGGCGGCGGCGTGCACATGGTGGGCCGGGTGGGCGACGACCCGGCCGGCGACCGGCAGCTGGCCGCGCTCGCCTCCTCCCGGGTCAACGTGAGCCGGGTGCTGCGCACGATCGGCACGCCCACCGGCACCGCGACCATCCCGGTGGAGCAGGGCAGCGGAGAGAACCTGATCGTGGTCGTGCCCGGGGCCAACGCCGAGCTGAGCCCCGCCGACGTCGACGTGCCGTCGGTGCGGTCGGCCCGCGTGGTGCTCCTGCAGCTGGAGGTGCCGCTGCCGGCGGTCGAGGCGGCGGCCCGGACGGCGACCGGCACCGTCGTGCTGACCCCGGCTCCCCCGGTGCCGCTGCCGGCCGCCCTGCTGGAGCGGGTCGACGTGCTCGTCCCGAACGAGCACGAGCTGGTGCAGCTGGCCGGTGCCGAACCCGGTGAGCGCTCGCCCGCCGAGCTCGCGGGGCTGGCCCGCCGGGTGACGGCAGGCGCCGTCGTGGTCACCCTCGGCGCGCGTGGCGCCCTGGTCGTGCCCGCGGAGGGGCCGGCGCTGCTGCAGGCGCCGCCCCCGGTGACACCGGTCGACACGACCGGTGCCGGTGACTGCTTCTGCGGCGCCCTCGGGCAGGCGCTGGCCGACGGCGCCGGCCTCCCCGACGCCGTCCGGCACGCCGTCGCGGCGGCCGCGTCCTCCACCACCGGTCCCGGCGCGCGCGGCGCCCTCCCCGACCACGACGCCGTGCGCGAGCTGCTGCTCCGCGTGCCCCCGGCCACCCCGGTCGGCGGGCCCGCGGTTTCCCCGCCGGCGGACCGGGCACACCGCTCCCCGACCCGATCCGAGGAGGACCCGCGATGAGCGAATCCCAGCGCACGCCGCACAGCGCCGAGCGCGCCGAGGGCGACCCGGCCGGCGAGCAGGCGGGCAGCGGCCGGACGCCGCACCCCGAGGAGCCGGCCGAGGGCCGCAGCGACGCCGCGAGCGGGGGCGCCGACACCCCCGACACCTGACCGGCGCTCTGACCGGTCCACGGGGTGAGCGACGTCTCACCCCGGTGGGCCGCGTGCCGGTTTCCCGCAACGAGGGCACGGGCACGCAACGGCGCATGGAGGACAACGTGCTGCACACCCGGACCACCGACGAGTCGGCCGACCGATCGCGGACCGACTCTGCCGAGTCCTCGGCGCGGGCCGTCGCCCGGCTGCTGGCCAACCCGCGTCGCACCCGCCGGAACTGAGCCGCCGCGCTCACGCTCGGTGACGCTACTGCGTCACACCGGCACCACCGCTCCCCGGTGCCACGGGAAACCCGGGCGCCCCTCGTCACCCAGAGCGATCAGGGTCGGCGTGCCGCGAACTGCTCCGTCACGTCCTGGGGCACCATCGCAGACGTGACCGCCGCCCTGCCCCTCACCGCCGCCGACGACGCCTCGGCACCGGTTCGCCGCAGCCGCGCCGAGCGGCAGGCGATCGTGCTGGACACCGCCGAGCGCCTCTTCGCCGGCCGCAGCTCCCGCAGCGTGGGCATGGACGAGCTGGTCCGCGAGACGGGCCTGGGCAAGATGACGGTCTACCGGCTCTTCAAGAGCAAGGACGACCTCGTCGGGGCCTACCTCAGCCGCAAGGCAGCCACCGTGCTGGCCTTCATCGACGCCGAGCTGGACCGGCTGGAGGGCGATCCCCGCGCGGCGCTGCTCTCGGTCGTCGACGCCGTCGAGCGCGACGTCACCCGCACCGGGTTCCGCGGCTGCCCGTTCACCAACGTCAGCAGCGAGTACGACGACCCGCAGCACCCCGCCCGCAGCGCGGCGGCCGACTACAAGTTCGAGCTGCACGCCCGCCTGGAGCGGCTGGCCGACGAGATCGTGCCGGGCGACGGGGAGGACCTCGCCGCGCAGATCCACCTGATCATCGACGGCATGTACCTCTCCGGCGGTCTCCTGGGGCCCGACGGCCCCGCCGCCCACGGCCGGCAGCTGGCCGAGCGGCTGATCGAGATCGCGGTCGCCCGCGCCTGACCGCAGGATGGGCGGGTGAGCACCGACCGCACCCGGCCCGACCTCGACGACACGACGGTGGAGGCGCTCGGCAAGCTGTCCGAGGCCCTGGAGACCGTCGACCAGGCACGCGGCTTCCTGTACGCGTTCCACCAGCTGACCGGCAAGGCCGACCGGCTGCTGCAGGAGTCCGTCGAGCTGTTCGGCAGGGCCGGCGCGACCCGCCTCGCCGAGGACCTCGACCGCGACCTCGTCGGCCGCAACGTCATCGCCGACCGGTGGACCTTCCAGATCGTCGAGGACTTCGACGAGAACTACTGGGGCGCCTTCCGCGCGTTCGACGCTCGCGCCCGGGAGGAGCTCGCCGGAGGTGACCGGCACGTGTTCGAGGCCCGGATGAAGCAGCGCGAGCGCACCGCCGGCCACCCCGCCCACGAGGCGGGTCCCGCGCTGGCGGACTGAACGGGCACCCGTGCCGCGCACGCGCGGGCGGGGCAGTGGCGAGTGGTTTCCACCCGCCCACTCAGGGGCAGAACCGGCCCATGACCATGCCGGATGCGAACAACGCGGGTGCCGACCGCGAGGCCGAGCCGCTCGGCGCGGAGAAGGCGCCCGGCGAGGACCGCGATTCCCTGGGCGCCACCGAAGGGCCGGCGGACGGCATCGCCGGACCGGCCTACCCGCCCGCCGACACCGAACCGGACGCCCGGTGACCGGCCCCGGGCGGGAGCCGGCCGACGCGCGAGACCCGCTCAGCGTCGGCCTGGGCTCCCCCGCCGCCGGCGACCGCGCGGCCGGACCCGCAGAGCCCGCCGGCCGGGCCGAACCGACGCCGACGCCGACGCGGGAGCGGCACACCGGGCGCACCATCGGGCGGGGGTTGGCGCTCGCGCTGCTGATCTTCGTCACCGTGGTGCTGGTGCTGTTCGTCATCTTCAACGGCCAGTCGGTGCAGATCAGCCTCGTCTTCACCGACGTCGAGGGCCCCCTGGTGGTGGCCCTGCTCGTCGCGGCGGCGCTGGGCGGCCTGCTGGTGTGGCTGGCCGGCGCGGTGCTCCGCGCCCGGCGCCGCAAGCGCTGACCCTTCCGGGTCAGACGCGGTGCCCGGAACGTGTCCGGGCACCTGGTGCTTGCCGTTGCTACTCGCGAGTAATAGCGTTTGTTACTCGTGAGTAGCACGACGCCGTACGCCGGCCGGAGCACGGGAGCCTGAGCGCCATGACGCACTACACCGCCAACCTGCGGGACCTCGAGTTCAACCTGTTCGAGTTCCTGGACACCAAGGACCGCTTCGGCACCGGCCCGTTCGAGCAGATGGACGCCGACACCGCCCGCGGGATCCTCGGCGAGGTGCGCCGGCTGGCGGAGGGACCCGTGGCGGCCTCCTTCGTCGACGCCGACCGCAACCCGCCGGTGTTCGACCCCGCCACGAACTCGGTGGCGCTGCCCGAGTCGTTCAAGAAGTCGGTCCAGGCCGTCGAGGACGGCGAGTGGTACCGCCTCGACCTGCCCGAGCACCTCGGCGGATTCGGCGCTCCGCACGTCCTCACCTGGGCCGCCTTCGAGATGATCCTCGGCGCCAACCCGGCGGTCTTCATGTACGGCTCGGGCGCCGCGTTCGCCGCGATCCTCGACGAGCTGGGCACGCCGGACCAGAAGCGCCTGGCCGAGCTCATGCTCGAGCACAAGTGGGGCGCCACCATGGTGCTCACCGAGCCCGACGCGGGCTCCGACGTCGGCGCCGGCACGACGAAGGCCGTGCAGCAGCCCGACGGCTCGTGGCACATCCACGGCGTGAAGCGGTTCATCACGTCGGCCGAGCACGACCTGTCCGACAACATCATCCACCTGGTCCTGGCTCGCCCCGAGGGCGCGAGGGCCGGCACCAAGGGGCTGTCGCTGTTCGTCGTCCCCAAGTTCCACGTCGATCTCGAGACCGGGGCGCTCGGCGAGCGCAACGGCGCCTACGTCACCAACGTCGAGAAGAAGATGGGGCTCAAGGTCTCCACCACCTGCGAGCTCACCTTCGGCGACGGACCGGTCCCGGCGCAGGGCTGGCTGGTCGGCGAGGTGCACGACGGCATCGCGCAGATGTTCAAGGTCATCGAGCACGCCCGCATGTTCGTGGGCGCCAAGGCCATCGCCACCCTCTCGGCCGGCTACCAGGTGGCGCTGGACTACGCGAAGACCCGGGTACAGGGCGCGGACCTCACCGCCACGTCCAAGGACGCCCCGCGGGTCACGATCACCCACCACCCGGACGTGCGCCGCTCCCTGATGCTGCAGAAGTCCTACGCCGAGGGCATGCGGGCCCTGTACCTGTACGCGGCGAGCTTCCGCGACCAGGTCACCGAGGCCGCGGCGGCGGGCGAGGCCGACAGCGAGCAGGCGAAGCTGGCGGAGCGGGTCAACGACCTGCTGCTGCCGATCGTGAAGGGCTTCGGCTCCGAGCGCGCCACCCAGCTGCTGACCCAGGAGTCGCTGCAGACCCTCGGCGGCTCCGGCTACCTGCAGGACTACCCGATCGAGCAGTACATCCGCGACTCCAAGATCGACACCCTCTACGAGGGCACCACGGCGATCCAGGGCCAGGACTTCTTCTTCCGCAAGATCGTCAAGGACGGCGGGGTCGCGCTGACCTGGCTCGCCGGGCAGATCCAGGCGACGGTGGACGGCGAGGTCGGCAACGGCCGGCTCAAGGAGGAGCGGGCGCTGCTGGGCACCGCGCTCTCCGACGTCCAGGGCATGCTCACCGCGATGTTCGGCCACCTGACCGCCGCGCAGGAGGACATGGCCTCCCTGTACAAGGTCGCGCAGAACACCTCCCGGCTGCTGCTGGCCACGGGCGACCTGGTCACCGCGTGGCTGCTGATCCGCCAGTCCGAGGTGGCGCTCGCCGCCCTGGCCGGCGAGGTCAGCGAGAAGGACCGCCACTTCTACGAGGGCAAGCTGGCCGCCACCCGGTTCTTCGCCGGCCAGGTGCTGCCGAAGCTGACCGCCGAGCGGGCCATCGTCGAGAACACCGACAACGCCCTCATGGAGGTCGACGAGAACTGCTTCTGAGCACTCTGCCGTCCTCCGGACGGCACCGCGGCCAGGAGCCGTCCCGTCTACGTGGAGCCGTTGCCCATGTCCCGGTCGGGGACCCTCTGGGCCCACGACCGGTCCACACCGGCTCCGCACCGCAGCCGAGGCCGCCTCCCCCACCGGGAGGCGGCCTCGGCCGTTTCGCGGGGGCGATGCCGGGCATGGGCGGGAGGACAGCCGATGGACAGGAGGCCGGCATGACCGATCCCCAGGGCAGCGACCGCATCCAGCAGGACGTACCGACCGCGTCGGGCACCGGCGCCAACAGCGACCTGACGTCCTCGGTCGACGACGTCCCCCTCACGCGCGAGCAGGCCCTGGAGCGGGACGCCGCCCAGGGTGACGACCTGCCGGCCCGCGCGGACGGCGACGTCGCCCGCGCCACCCGGGCCGGCGCCTCCGGCGAGGTCACCGGCCCCACCGAACGATCAGGAGACGACGGCCGATGAGCGAATCCCAGCCGACCGGGTACCGGGAGTCCCCCGACACCGCCGACGACGCCTCCACGCCCGCCCGGCAGGACGACGACGTGCAGCTGACCACGGACGAGGACGCGCAGCGCGACGACTCGGTCGCCCGCCCGGGCAACGAGTCGGACTGAGGAAGTCTCCAGCCGGGTCGCGAACCCTGCCGCGAGTGTGCCCTCGCACCACCAGGTGGGCGCCTGCTGTGTGCGCCACAACCGTGGGGCATGTCGCACCGTGGGCCTAGCGTTCCCACCATGGCGGTCAACGGTCCCCTGGTCGGGCGGCGGGCACTCATCACCGGCGGCGCATCGGGGATCGGCCGGGCCTGCGCCGTCCGGCTGGCCGCCGACGGCGCCGACGTCGTGGTCGTCGACCGCGACGCCGAGGGCGCCCGGGCCGTGGCCGGAGACGTGGGCGGCACGGCGGTCACGGCCGACCTGTCCGACCTCGCTGCCGTGGACCGCCTCGACCTGGCCGTGGACATCCTGGTCAACAACGCCGGTCTGCAGCACGTCGCACCGGTCCACGAGTTCCCGGTCGACCGGTTCTCCCACATCCTGCGGCTCATGCTGGAGGCGCCCTTCCGGCTCGTCCGCGGTGCCCTCCCGCACATGTACGACCGCGGCTGGGGCCGCGTCGTCAACATCAGCTCGGTCCACGGGTTGCGCGCCTCCCCCTACAAGGCCGCCTACGTGACGGCGAAGCACGGCCTCGAGGGGCTGTCCAAGGTCATCGCGCTGGAGGGCGCCGCCCGGGGCATCACGTCGAACTGCGTGAACCCCGCCTACGTGCGGACCCCGCTGGTGGAGGGGCAGATCGCCGCGCAGGCGCAGGCGCACGGCCTGTCCGAGGACCAGGTCGTGGAGCAGGTGATGCTGGCACCGGCCGCGGTGAAGCGGCTCATCGAGCCCGCGGAAGTGGCCGACGCGGTCGCCTGGCTGTGCTCGCCCGCCGCGGCCTCGGTCACCGGCACCTCCCTCGTGATGGACGGCGGGTGGAGCGCGCGGTGAGCGCCCGACCGGCCAGAATGCCGGTCGTGTCCCAGCCTGCGGCCCCGCCTCCCACCGGTGGCGCCCCGCGTCCGGCCGCGGGGTGGGCCGCCGAGTACTTCGAGCTGCTGCTCGGCGATGCCGCGGCGATCGAGTACGAACGCCCCCTGGTCCGGGCACGGGCGGCTGGGGCGGACGCCGACGAGCTGGCCGGGCTGGAGCGGCTCAAGCTGCTGGCGCTCGAGGTGCGCGAGGCCTTCGCCGCCCGGCGCCGCCGGGAGTCCGAACTCACCGCCCTCTTCGACACCGCGAACGACCTCGCGGCGCTGCGCGGCGTCGACTCCGTGCTGACCGCCATCGTCCGGCGCGCCCGGCAGCTGCTGGGCAGCGACGTCTCCTACCTGACCCTGAACGACCCCCTGCGTGGGGACACCTACATGCGGGTCACCGACGGCTCGGTCTCGGCCCGGTTCCAGGGCCTGCGGTTGCCCATGGGGGTCGGGCTGGGTGGGCTCGTCGCCCAGACCGCCGCGCCGTACGCGACGTCGAGCTACTTCACCGACCCGCGGTTCCGGCACACCACCGAGATCAACGACGGCGTCCACGACGAGGGGCTCGTCGCGATCCTCGGGGTGCCCCTCGTCCGCGGCGCCCAGGTCGTCGGCGTCCTGTTCGCCGCCGACCGCGCCGAGCGCACCTTCGACCGGTCGCAGGTGTCCCTCCTGGGGTCGCTGGCCGCCCACGCCGCGATCGCCCTGGACAACGCCCGGCTCCTCGAGGAGACCAGGGCGGCGCTGGACGAGCTGTCCGCGGCCACCCGGCGGCTGCGCGCCCACACAGCGTCGGTGGAGCGGGCGGCCGGCGCCCACGACCGCTTCATCGACGTGGTCCTGCGCGGCGGCGGGGTGGAGGACGTCGCCGCGGCGGTGACGGAGGCCCTCGGGGGCAGCATCACCGTGCTCGACGAGGAAGGCCGGGCCGCCTCGCCCGGTGCCGATTCGGCGACCGCGCTGCCGCCCGATCCCGCCGGAGCGCTCACCCTGGCCCGCGCCACCGGACGGACGGTGCAGGACGGCACCTGGTGGACCGCAGCCGTGACGGTGGACAGCGAGCTGCTGGGCGGGCTGGTGCTGCACCGCGAGGAGGAGCTGGCCGACTCCGACCAGCGCATCCTGGAGCGCGCCGCGCTCGTGACCGCCCTGCTGCTGCTCATCCGCCGGACGGCGGGCGAGGCGGAGAACCGGGTGCGCGGGGAGCTGCTCGAGGAGCTCCTGAACCCCGGTCTCCGTGATCCCGACGGGCTGCGGGAGCGCGCCCGCAGGCTGGGTGCGGATCTGGACCGCGCGCACGCCGTCGTCGTCGCCCGGGTCGAGGCGCGGTGCCGGCCGCGGGCCCTGGCCACCGCGGCCCACCTGGCGGCGACCCGGGGCGGGCTCGCCGGCCTGCACGGTGGCTGCGTCGTCCTCTGCCTGCCCGGCCAGGATCCCGGCCCCGCGGCCGCCGTCGTCCATCGGGAGCTCGGGGCCGCCGGTGCCGGCGCGGTCACCGTCGGCGCCGCCGGACCGGCCGTCGGCCCTGGTGCCGTGGCCGCGGCGCACGCGGAGGCGGCGCGCTGCGCGGCGACCCTGGTGGCGCTCGGCCGCGCGGGGGGCTCCGCGAGCGCGGACGAGCTGGGCTTCTTCGGCCTGCTGGTCGGTGAGGGGCGCGACGTGCCCGCCTTCGTGCGGGCGACGCTGGCCCCCGTGCTCGAGTACGACGCGAAGCGCGGCACGGACCTGGAAGGAACCCTGGAGGCGTTCTTCGCGGCGGGCGGCTCACCAGCACGGGCGGCGGAGAGCCTGCAGGTGCACGTCAACACCGTCACCCAGCGCCTGGACCGGATCGGCCGGCTGCTCGGTCGCGAGTGGTCCTCCCCGGCCCGCGCTCTGGAGGTCCAGCTGGCCCTCCGCCTGCACCGGCTGACCCACGTCGGCCCCGGCTGACCGAGCCCTACCCTGGGCAGGTGCAGCCGACCCTCGCCCAGCTGCCGGTCCTGCCGGTCGAGGAGTGGCAGGCGCGGGCCGCTTCGCACGAGGAACGCGTGGACCGGTGGGCTGTCCCCCACCGCGACCGCCGCCTCCGGGGCGAGACCCACCCCGTGCTGGACTTCCTGTTCACCTACTACTCCGAGACGCCCGGCCGGCTCCGCCGCTGGCACCCCGGCCCGGACGTCGCGCTCGCCGCCCCCGCGCCGCACGGGGGTCGGCGCTGGTACGTGACCGACGGCGCGACCGTGCGGCTCGATGTCGCTGCTTTCCTGGCCGACCGCGGCGACACCGTGCGCTTCGTCCGGCGGCTGCTCGTGGCGACCGCCGCCCGCCCGGCGTTCACCGGGTGCTTCGGCCTGCACGAGTGGGCGATGGTCTACCGGGACAGCGGGACCCGGCACCCGATCCCCCTCCGCCTCGGCCAGGAGGGCACCGACGCCGTCGTCGAGGCGCACCCGGTGCGGTGCAGCCACTACGACGCCTTCCGGTTCTTCACCCCACCGGCCGTGCCGCGCAACCGGCTGCAGCCCACCCGCGAGAACCAGCCGCAGCTCGAGCAACCGGGCTGCCTGCACGCCGGCATGGATCTCTACAAGTGGGCCTACAAGCTCAGCCCCGCCACCCCGGGCGAGCTGGTCGTCGACTGCTTCGAGCTGGCCGTTGCGATCCGGGAGCTGGACATGCGGGCCTCGCCGTACGACCTGCGCGACCACGGCTATCCGCCCGTCCCGATCGAGACGCCGGAGGGGAAGGCCGAGTACGTGGCCGGGCAGCGCGGGTTCGCCGCCCGGGGAGCCGTCCTGCGGCAGCGGCTGATCGACGTCTGCGACCGGTTGCTGGCGTAGCGGAGCACCCGCCCGTCGGGCAGGGGGTTCCTGGTCCGAGGCGTCGGGAGAGTCGGTCCTCAGTCAGACCCCGTCGTGGGGTCGGCTCCCGCCGACCCCGGCACCGATCTCGTCCCGCAGCCGCTCCACCGCCCGGCCGGGCGGCGGGTCCTCGGCCTCGCGGCGGCGGCCGCGGCGTCGCGCGCCCAGCCGGTCCACCAGCCCGGCGATGCCGCCGGGCACGAAGAGGACGACGAGGACGAAGAGGGTCCCGAGGATGAACAGGGGTTCGGACAACGGCACCCGCAGCCAGGCGGGGAGGTCCTGGACCGCCGGGGAGGCGGCCAGGGCAGTCAGCCGGCTGTCCAAGTAGGTGTAGAGCACGCCGCCGAGCACCGCGCCCCACCGGCTGCCGGCGCCGCCGAGCACCACCATGACCAGCAGACCGATGGTGAAGTCGGCGGTGGTCACCCGGGGCGTGGAACCGCCCAGCAGCAGCAGGTGCACGATGCCGCCGAGAGTGGCCAGCAGCCCGGCCAGCACGAACACCAGCAGCTTGAAGCGGTACGGCCGCAGGCCCAGCACCTCCACTCGGCGCTCGTTCTCCCTGATCGCCTGCCAGACCCGCCCGGCCCGGGATCGGGTCACCCAGGTGACCACCGCGTACACCAGCACCAGGTAGGCCAGCGCCAGCCAGTACTTGTTCACGGTGTTGAAGACGCCGACGAACGCGTCGGGGATCGGGGTGCGGTCGACCGCCAGCCCCTCCTCGCCGCCGGTGAGCCCACCCGGGTCCTGCAGCACGATGATCGACCCGACCTGGGCGGTCGCCAGGGTGACCATGGAGAAGGCGATGCCGGAGACCCGCAGCGCCACGCTGCCGATCACCAGCGGGAGCACGATGCCGAGCACGGTCGTCGCCGCGACCGCCGCACCCAGCCCCCAGCCGAGCTCGGTCAGCAGCAGGTTGGCCCCGTACGTGCCGGCCGCGAAGTAGAGGGCGTGCCCGAACGAGAGCAGCCCGGTGAAGCCGAAGAGCAGGTCGAACGAGAGCGCGACCCCGCCGAACACCAGGCACAGCGCCAGCAGCTGCAGCGTGCCGGGGCTGTTGAGGACCCCGTCGAAGATCCCCGGCAGGTCCAGGGTCGAGTAGGGCAGCAGCGCCAGGACTACCAGCACCACCAGCGGCGCGAGCCGCCGCGCGTTCTTCCGGTTCACGGCCCCGTCCTTCACGCCAACCTCGCCGTCAGGCCGCTGGGACGGGCCAGGAGGACCACCGCCAGCAGCAGCACCACCGACAGGTCACCCACCCCGCTCGCGGCGTAGTAGTTCGCGAACTGCTGCACCAGGCCGACCAGCACCGCGGCGGCGGCCGTGCCGGTGATCGAGCTCATGCCGCCGATGACCACCACGATGAAGGCGAAGATCAGCAGGGAGGTGCCCTGCCCGGGGGAGATGGACCCCAGGTAGATGCCGCCGAGCGCCCCGGCGAGGGCCGCGAAGGCCCCTCCGATCGCGAAGACGAGGGTGAACGCCTTGCGGACGTCGATGCCCAGCGCCGTCACCATGGTCCGGTTCTCCACCCCGGCCCGGATGATCAGACCGACGCGGGTGAAGCGGAGGAACGCGAGCACGGACACCAGGACCACCACCGCGCTGGCGATGAGCAGGAACCGGTCGTTGGGCACGTTGGCGCCCAGGACCGATGTGGTGCCCTGCGCCCACTCCGGGCGCGGGAACGGCCGGGGGTCGGAGCCCCAGACCGCCCGCACGAGGGCCACCAGCGCGAGGCTGAGACCCACGGTGACGAGGACCTGCTCGATGTGGCGCTGGTACAGCGGCCGGATGAGCAGCAGCTCGATCAGGGCCGCGACCAGGGTGCCGACCCCGACCCCGAAGACCACGGCGAGGACGAAACCCCAGCCCGTGGAGCCGGCACCGGGCAGGTTGCCGGCCGCCCACCACGTCCCGTAGGCGCCGATCGTGAGGAACGCGCCGTGGGCGAAGTTCAGCACGTCCATGAGGCCGAAGATCAGCGAGAGCCCGGAGGCGACCAGGAAGTAGAGCGCTGCCAGGCCCAGCCCCGTGATGGCCAGCAGGACGAAGGTGGTCACCGGTGCCCTCCCCCGCTGGCGGCCACGCCGAGCAGCTCGCGGGTCCGGTCGGCATCGCCCAGCAGGTCGGCGGCCGGCCCCGACCAGGCCACTCGCCCCTGGTCGACGACGACGGCGTCGCGCGCCATCCGCTGGACGACGGTCAGGTTCTGCTCGACGAGCAGGATCGTCACCTCCTCGGCCGCGCGGGCCAGCACGTCGGCGACCTCGGCCACCAGCAACGGCGCCAGTCCCTTGGTCGGCTCGTCGATGAGCAGCAGCTGGTTGTCGTTGAGCAGCAGACGCGCGATGGCGACCATCTGCTGCTGACCGCCGGAGAGCGTCCCGGCGAGCTGCCGGCTGCGCTTCCGGAGCTCGGGGAAGAGCTCGTAGACCCGGTCGTGGTGGTGGTCGGAGTCGCGTCGCTCGGCCAGCGTCAGGTTCTCCGCCACCGTCAGGCCGGCGAAGACCTCCCGGTCCTCGGGGGCGTAACCGATCCCGCGGCGGACGATCTCGTGCGTCCGTCGCCCGTCGATCCGCTCGGTCCGGCCGTTCCCGCCGGTGAACTCGATGGTCCCCGAGGACGGGACCAGCCCGAGCACCGCTTTCACCGTCGTTGTCTTGCCCGCACCGTTGCGCCCGAGCAGGGCCGTCACCCCGCCGCGGCGGACGGTGAGGTCCACACCCTGCAGGATGTGGCTGCCCGACAGCCGGACGTGGACGCCGGACATACGGAGCAGCGGCGGCGCCTGCCCGCTCACAGCGACTCGCCCAGGTAGGCCTGCTGCACGGCCGGGTCGCTGGTCACGCGCTCCGGGGTGTCCAGCGCCAGGAGCTTGCCGTGGTGCATGACCGCGACCCTGTCGGCCAGGCCCAGCAGCACGTCCATGTGGTGCTCGACCATCAGCACCGTCTTGCCCTCCTCCCGGTGCACCGAGGCGATCACCTCGGTCAGCCCGGCGACGTCCTCGATGCTCACCCCGGCCATCGGCTCGTCGAGCAGGACGACAGCGGGGTCGGTGGCCAGCAGGATGGCCAGCTCGAGCTTGCGCTTGTCCCCGTGGGAGAGGGCTCCGGCGAGGTCCTCGCCGCGGCCGCCCAGCCCGACCCGCGCCAGCGAGCGCGTGGCGATCTCCTGCGCCGCATCGCCCGGCCGCACCAGCTGCCAGGGGCGCATGCTCCCGCCCAACCGGGCCTGCGCGGCCAGCCGGACGTTCTCGCGCACGCTCAGCCCGGCGAAGACCGATGACGCCTGGAACGTCCGCCCCAGACCCCGCCGGGCCCGGGCCGAGGGCGAGGCGCCGGTGATGTCCGCCCCCGAGAGGGTCACGGTGCCGCCGGTCACGGGGAGCAGCCCGGAGAGCAAGTTGAAGAGCGACGTCTTGCCCGCGCCGTTCGGGCCGATGACGGCGACGAACTCACCGGGGGCGACGTCGAAGGTGACGTCGTCGACGATCACCGCCCCGCCGATGGCGCAGCTGAGCCCGCGCACCTGCAGCACCGGCGCGCCCCCGGCGGGGTGGGCGGCCGGTGCCGCCGTGGCACTGGTGGACACCGGGTCCCCTCGCCGCGTCAGGAGGTGGCGACCGGAGGAGCGGTGTCCTCCGGAGCCAGCGTGTCGACCAGCACCGGGACGAACTCGCCGCCCTGCTGCTCGAGACGGGCCTGGAACATCGGCTGCAGGAGGGCGTGGTCCTCCGCGCGGATGGTCGTCTCACCCTTGACCCCGTCGAAGCTCCAGCCCTCGAGGGCGGAGATCATCCCGGCGACGTCGTCGGGGCTCTCCTCCACCGCGCGCACGATCATCTGGGCGGCGTTGCAGCCGTCGGGGGTGAAGATGTCCACTTCCCCACCGGCCGCCTCGACGCGCTCGGCCACGGCCTGGCTCATCTCGTTGTCGACCGCCTCGGCGAAGAAGTGCGACAGGAAGTTGAGGTCCGCGGCCTGCTCGCCGTAGGTGGGGTAGGAGGCGCGCAGGTCCAAGCCGGTGACGACGTTCGTCGCGTCGAACACGCCCTGCTGGCCCATGGCCTGCCACATCGCGGGCGCGGATTCCCCGGCCCAGGCGACGAAGGTCAGGTCGGCGCCGGCATCCCGGGCCTGCGCGGCGAAGGGGGTGAGGTCGGTCGCGCTGGCCGGGACGAGCAGCGGCGTCACGGTGGCGCCGGCCTCGTCGCCCAGGACGGCGGTCACCGCGGCGACGTTCGCCTGGCCGAAGGCGCTGTCCTGGGCGAAGACGAGCACCTCCTTGCCGGCCGCCTCGCCGATGAAGGACTGCGCCGTGCGCACGTCCTGGTAGGTCTGCCGGCCGGACCGGAAGGTGTTGTCGTTGACCCCGGTCACGGCGTCGGTCGCCGCCGGGCCGGAGATGAACAGGACGTCGTTCTGCTCCGCCAGCGGCGCGACCTGGACCGCGACGCCGGAGGACGCCGAGCCGGCCAGGATCTGCACCCCCTGGCCGATCAGGTCGGTGGCCTCGGCGACGGCCTTGGCCGGGTCTCCGGCATCGTCGCGCTGGATCACCTCCACCGGCCGGCCGCCCACCTCACCGGTGCCGTCGGTCAGGTGGTCCAGGCACGCCTCGAAGCCCTGGAGGTACTGCGCGCCGTACGAGGCGAGCGGCCCGGACGTCGACGTGATCACGCCCACCTGGACCGGGGCCCCGTCCTCGCCGGCGCCGCCTCCGCTGCCCGCCCCGCCACCAGGGGCACCGGGGCTGCCGCACGCGGCCGTGAGCGCGAGGACACCTGCGGCCGCCGCGGTGCAAGCGGTCCGGGAACGGGTGCGGGACATGGCGATCTCCTCGGTGTGCGGGTGCACGAGTGGTCTGCACCACACCGTAGGGACGAGCTGATCACGTGCCCATGTGGACCGGACCCATACCGCCGGGTTGCATTGTGGGGCAGCGCACCACCCTTGCGGGGTCCGGTGCCCAGAGGCCACCGGCCGGGCTCAGGCCGTACCGTCCCAGGAGTGACCTCTCCGCACACCGGCCGCTGGATCCGGCTCGACGGCACCACCAACATGCGGGACCTCGGGGGCCTGCCCACCGCCGACGGCGGGCGGACGGCGGCCGGGCGGATCCTGCGCAGCGACAACCTGCAGACCCTCAGCGACGCCGACGTCCGGCGGTTGGTGCACGAGATCGGCCTGCGCCAGGTGATCGACCTGCGGACCACCGCGGAGATCGTGCTCGAGGGGCGCGGCCCGCTGCGCGGCGTCCCCGAGGTCACCCACCGGCACTTCACCCTGCTGCCGGAGCGCGGGCACTACACCGACGTCTTCGCGGTGGAGGAGGAGGAGCCGCAGCTGGAGCTCGGGGCCGGGTGGGCCGAGTCGCTGCTGCCCCGGCAGGTCGCGGCCCACGACGAGGTGGAGCCGCCGGCGGTGCGGTCCTACCTGGGCTACCTCGGCCAGCGGTCGGAGAACGTCGTCGGGGCGCTGCGCGCGCTCACCTCCGCCCCGGACGGCGCGTCGGTGGTGCACTGCGCAGCCGGCAAGGACCGCACCGGCGTGGTCTGCGCCCTCGCGCTGGCGGTCGCCGGGGTGCCGCACGAGGAGATCGTGGCCGACTACGCGCTGACCGCGGAGGTCATCGACGCGCTGGTGGCGAAGCTGGCCACCTCGCCCACGTACGCCGAGGACATGGTCACGCGCGACGTGGCCAGCCACACGCCGCGGGCCGAGACGATGGACCGGCTGCTGACCCTGCTCGACGAACGGTTCGACGGTCCGGCGGGATGGCTGGACGCCCACGGGTTCGGTGCCGACGAGCAGGCGGCGCTGCGCGCCCGGCTGCGCGACTGACGGTCAGCGGACGGCGCGGGCCGACCGGCTCCGCCGCTCCTTCTCCCGGTACATCGCCGCGTCCGCCTCGCGGAGCAGGGCGTCGGCGGTGCGCGCCCGCTCCGCGCCGAGCACGGCGACCCCGACGCTGGTCCCCACCCGCACCGGGGTGCCGTCGAGGCGGAACGGTTCCTCGAAGCAGGCCGTGATGCGGTCGGCGAGGGTCCGCGCCTGGTCGGCGTCAGCCAGGGCCGGCAGCACGATGGCGAACTCGTCGCCGCTGAGCCGACCCACCGTGTCGCCGGGCCGGACGGCGGCGCGCAGCCGTGCCGACACCTGCCGCAAGAGCTCGTCCCCGGCCGCGTGACCGAGCGAGTCGTTGACGTCCTTGAACCGGTCGAGGTCGCAGAAGAGCACCCCGAGCTGGCCGTCGGGGCCCGTCCCGGCGAGCGTCGCCTCCAGCCGCTCCAGGAAGAGCACGCGGTTGGGCAGCCCGGTCAGCGCGTCGTGCGTGGCCTGGTGGCGCACGGTCTCCAGCAGCCGGGCCTTCTGCAGCGCGGTGGCCGCCTGGTCACCGACACCCCGCAGCCGGGCGAGCACGTCGCCACCGAGCTCCTCGGGCGCCGTCCCGGACTCCCAGCTCGCCGTCGCGACGCCGAGGAAGGTGGCGCCGGCCAGGAGCGGCACCGCGACGACGTCGGAGACGCCGATGTCGGTCATGAACCGGCGCAGCACCGGGCTGCTGGTGGCGAGGCTGAGGATCCGGGGTTCGCGGTCGGTGAGCATGCCGACCAGCTCCGGGGTGTCCTCCGGCCGCAGCGGCGTCCTCAGGAAGTGCTCCCGCCGGAGCGGCTGGCTCCGGGCGGAGCTGCGGCCCTGCAGCTGCCCCGTCGCCGGGTCCCAGAGCATCACCGAGGCACTGCTGCAGCCGATGACGCGCGGCAGGGCCTCCGCGACGACCTGGCTGACCGCCGTCGCGTCGCCGGCGCCGGCCAGCTCGTGGGCCAGCGCCAGCAGGGCGCCCGCCCGGTCGGCCTCCCGGCGCGCGTCCTCCAGGGCGATGAGCAGGTCCAGCGCCGCCGCCGCGTGCCCGGCGTAGGCGGCGAGCATCGCGTGCTCGTCGGCCATCTCGCCGTCACCGGAGGGGTAGATCGCGGCGAGCCGGCCGTGCCGGCGGCGGGCGGAGGCGACGTCGACGACCACGGCGGTGCGGCCCAGGTCGTCCCCGGACAGGATCCGCGCGGCCAGCTCCGGCAACTGGTCGTCGGGGATGCCGGCGCCGTGGACCAGGGGCGGACCGCCGTCCGGGTTGCCGACGACCAGCAGGTGCGCCGGGGCCAGCACGGCCTCACCGGCCCGCGCCACGATGCGGTGGAGGACGGTGTCGAGGTCGTCGCTGGCGACGAGGTCACCGGCCGCGGACTGCAGCGTGCGCAACTGCCCCCGCAGCGCCGTCAGCTCGGGGTCGGCCGCGGCCCCGTCGGGCCGCCGGCGGCGGAATCGCGACCGCCGCTCCCAGGTGAGGCGGTAGACGCAGGTGCCGGTGCCGTCGACGCAGCACTCGGTGTGCGTGAGGACGCCGGGAGGCAGACCGAAGATGGCCGGGATCATCACCGCCAGCCCGCGGGCGTACGCGCAGTCCAGCGCCGAGTGGGTGTAGCCGTCGGCCAGGTGCAGGGCGACCGTCGCCGACGTCGCGGTGGCCTCGCGGACCTCCATGCGGGAGACGGTGGTGAACTTGGCCGCCGCCCGCGGCAGCTGGCGGAACACCTGGCGGGGCGTGCCCAGGGCGCGCAGGACCAGGAGCAGGGAGTGTCCCAGGCCGCTGCGCATCGCGGCCGTGCCCACGTGGAACATCGTGTCGGGGTCGCCCAGCACATCCGTCGCCGCGGCGAACAGCCGGATCCGGGTGGCGTAGCTCCACCAGCGGGCCTGGTCGGCGACCTGGTCGGCGACCTCGCCGAGCCCGGCCCGGTCGAGCACCGCGGCGACGGCGTCGTCCCCACCCGCGCGGCGGACGTAGGCGAGCACCCCGGCCATCGTGATGCCCGGGGTCTCCCGCGCCTCGGCCGGCGGCACGGCGGTCGCGCCGCCGCTGCCAGGTGATCCTGTGCCCACGGTCCGGTGATCGGCGCGCCACCACCCCCGCTTGAGCGGAACCGACCGGATCGGGTGAGGAACCCGCAGGTCGGACCGCGCCCTGCGGGACGAGCCCCCGGACGCACGCGACCCCGGTCTCGAGGGAGACCGGGGTCGGGGTGTTCCGGGGCCGCGCGCGGCGCGCGGCCAGGGCTCAGCGGCCGAGGAAGTGGCTGCCGTTCGCCATCGTCAGGAGCTCGTCGCGCATCGCCGGGCTGCTGCTGCGGGCCAGCGCCTTGTTCAGCGCCCGCCGGGTACGCGCCACCTGCCGACGCTGCCGCCAGCTGGTCGTCACGCTGCTCATCGTTACTTCCTCTTTCGTCGGAGTGATCTACCTGCAGCCGTAGTAACGCAGGCGTGCACTACTTTAATCCGACGAAACGTCGGCGAACGTGAGACATGGCCGAAGGTTCCTCATCCTTTCGGGTGAGTCGCGCCACGTCGGAGCCCGAACGCACGACGGCGCCCACCCCGAGTGGGGTGGGCGCCGTCGTCGTAGCGGGGCGGGGGCTCAGCTCGGGCGCTGCACGTCACCCCGCCAGGCACCGGTCTCGGTGCCGCGGCTCTCGATGAACTCCTTGAACTTCTTCGCGTCGGCCTTGATCTGCCGGTCGTCGAAGCCGAGGACGGCACCGGCCTTCTCGACCAGCCCCTCGGGCTCCCAGTCGATCTGGATCATCACCCGGGTCTTGGCGTCGTCCAACCGGTGGAAGGTCACCACACCGGCGTGCTTGGCCTCACCGCTGGTGCTGGTCCAGGCCACGCGCTCCTCGGGGTGCTGCTCGGTGATCTCCGCGTCGAACTCGCGCTTCACGCCGTCGATGTTGGTGACCCAGTGGGTGTGGGTGTCGTCGATCTGCGTGATCTTCTCGACGCCGCCCATGAACTGCGGAAACGTCTCGAACTGCGTCCACTGGTCGTAGGCGATGCGGATCGGGACGTCGACGTCGACGGACTCCTGCACGCTGGCCACGTTCTCAGCTCCTCGTGTCGCTTGTTCGGTCGTGCGCCACCTACCCCGGGGGCGCCGGACCGACACGTGGAAGGAGCAGGTCAGCGCAGCGCGGCCGCGATGCTGCCGCGCACCGGCCGGTCCGTCACCAGCAGCATCTGCGCCAGGTGGTAGGCGTCGGGCTGCCCGGCCCAGGTGCCCTCGGCGACCTCCCCCGACGGCGTGAGCTCGTGGTGCCAGCTGCCGGTGGTGGGGTCGGCGAACCGCTCCTCACCGTGCGCACGCCAGCGGTTGGCCAGCGCCCGGTAGGCCGGCTCCCCGGTCACGCGGGCGAGCACCGCCGCCGCCGCCACCGCCTCGCACAGCACCCAGTGCATACGCGCAGCGACCACGGGCCGGTCGTCCCAGTCGAGGGTGTACGGGAAGCCGTCCGCGCCGTCGGCCGCCCACCCGCGGGTCGCCGCGGCGTCGAACAGCGCGACGGCGTCGTCGAGCAGCCAGCGCGGCGGGTCGGGGAGGGCGGCGCGCAGGTGCACCGCGAGCCGCGCCCACTCGAACTGGTGCCCGATCGTGACCCCGTAGGGGCGGAACGGGTCGGCCGGGTGCGCCGCGTTGTGCTCGGGCAGCGGCTCCCAGTGGGACGTGAAGTGCTCGGGCAGCCGCCAGCCGCGCTCGCGGGCGAAACCGTGCACCACGCGCTCGACACTGCGCAGCGCCTGCCCGCGCAGCCGGGCGGCCAGGGCCGCGTCGTCGACCGCGTCGGCGGCGGCGAGCACCGCCTCGACGCCGTGCATGTTGGCGTTGGCACCGCGGTAGTCGTCCAGCCGCGACCAGGTGCGGTCCCACTCCTCCACCGCCAGGCCCGCGTCCTCGTCCCAGAACCGGTCCTGCCACACGTCGAGGGCGTCGTCGAGCAGCGCGCGCCCGCCCTCGATCCCGGCCGCGGTCGCCGTGGCACCGGCCAGGAGGACGAAGGCGTGCACGTAGGCGGCCTTCGTGCCGTCGGCGGCCGTCGCGCACCAGCCCCCGTGCACCCGGTCGTGGAGGGGCCCGCTGCGCAGCGCCTCGACGCCGTGCCCGGCCAGCTCGCCCGCCCCTGGCCGTCCCAGCAGGGCGGCCAGCCCGAAGACGTGGGTCATCCGCGCGACGATCCAGCCCTCCTGCGGCCGGTCCGCGAGCAGGTCACCGTCCGGGCCCAGGTACCCGAAGCCGTCCGGCAGCCGGGATCGGGCGGCGAAGTCCAGCAGCCGGTCGAGATCGATCACCCGGTCACGCTAGTGTGCGGCCCGCCGGTCGCCCACCACGGCGACGGCCAACCGGGCCGTCGCCACCCCGAGGACCGCGAGGCAGAGCACCCGGACGAACCCCGCGCCGATGTTCGCCCCGGCGTCACCCGTGGTCATCGCGTCGACGAGCACCATGACCACCGTCGCGGCGAGCACGACGAACCCGAGCCGCCAGCCGGCCGGGACTCCGGCCGCCAGGAGGACCCCGCCGGCGATCGCGCACACGTACCCGAGCACCTGGAGCAGCCACGGGGCCGTGCCCTGGTCCAGGTGCGGCCGCGAGCCGCCGATCCCGATCGAGACGCCGGTGAGCGCGACGAACAGCAGCAGGGCGACCAGCGCCTGGGCACGGCGGTCCACGACGGGCTCCCTCTCGAGCGACGAACCGGGCGGCTCGCCGTCAGTAGGCCAGCGCGCTCCCCGGATCATGCAGCAACGCGCCGACGTCGGCCAAGAACCGTGACCCGAGTTCGCCGTCGATGATCCGGTGGTCGAAGGAGAGCGCCAGCTGGGTGACCAGGCGGGGCTTCACCTTCCCCTTGTGCACCCACGGCATCTCCCGGACGGCGCCGAAGGCCAGGATCGCCGACTCCCCCGGGTTGAGGATCGGGGTACCGGTGTCCACGCCGAACACGCCGACGTTGGTGATCGTCATCGTCCCGCCGGTCATGTCCGCCGGTGCCGTGCGCCCGGCCCGGGCGGTCTCGGTGAGCTCGCCGAGGGCCGCGGCCAGCGCGGGCAGGGACAGCCGCCCGGCGTCCTTGATGTTGGGCACGATCAGCCCGCGCGGGGTCGCCGCGGCGATGCCGAGGTTCACCTGCCCGTGGACGACGATCTCCTGCGCCGCCTCGTCCCACGAGCTGTTGACCATCGGGTGCCGCCGGGCCGCGAGCAGCAGCGCCTTGGCCACGAACAGCAGCGGGCTCACCTTGACCTCGGCGAACTCCGGCCGTGCGGCCAGCCTGCTGCGCAGCTTCATCATCCGGGTGACGTCGACGGTGAGGAACTCGGTGACGTGCGGCGCGGTGAAGGCGCTGGCCACCATCGCGGCCGCGGTGGCCTTGCGGACCCCCTTGACCGGGATGCGCTGCTCCCCGCCGGTGGTCGCCACGGACGCCGGGGCCCCGGCGCCGTCGGAGCGCGCGGCGACGGCGGCGTCGACGTCGGCCCGGGTGATGCAGCCACCCGCGCCGGAGCCGGAGATGGTCGCCAGGTCCACGCCGAGGTCCTTGGCGTACTTGCGCACCGGCGGCTTGGCCAGCGGGCGGGGCCCCCGCCGGCCGGGCGCGGAGCCCTGGGCCGGGGCGGCGTCCTCGCGTCGCGCCGCGGCCTCGGCCTGCCGGCCGACCTCCAGCCCGCCGTGGCGCACCGGCTTGCTGCGCATGTCGGGGGCGGTGGCCAGCAGCGGCGGGCCGTCGTCGGAGGGCAGCGGGGGACGGTCGGCCCCGCCGGAGCCGTAGTCCGCGCCGGGCAGCCCGGTCGCCCGGGCGGCGGCCGGGGCGCCTGACCGGCGCGGGCGGCGGCGCGCCTCGGTGGTGCGGGGCCCGTAGCCGACCAGGACGGCGGTCCGCCCACCGGGGGCCGCCCCGCCGATCAGCCCGGCGGCCGGCTCCTCGCCGGCCGCCGATCCCTCGTCGGCGGGCGCCGCCGCCGGGGCGCTCCCGGCGGCGTCTCCCCCACCCACCCCGCCGACGTCGATGGTGATGATCGGCGCACCGACGTCGACCATCGTGCCGGCCTCGTGGAGCAGCTCGACGACGGTGCCGGCCCACGGCGAGGGCAGCTCGACGGCGGCCTTCGCCGTCTCCACCTCGCACAACGGCTGGTTGACCGTGATGGTGTCACCGACCTGCACCAGCCACTGCAGGATCTCGCCCTCGGTGAGCCCCTCACCGACGTCGGGGAGCTTGAACTGACGCTGCGCCATCTCAGAACTCCATCGCGCGGTCGACGGCGTCCAGCACCCGGTCGAGGTCGGGGAGGTACTCCTCCTCGAGCTTCGACGGCGGGTAGGGGGTGTCGAAGCCCCCGACCCGCAGCACCGGCGCCTCCAGGGAGTGGAAGCAGGCCTCGGTCACCCGCGCGGCGATCTCCGCGCCGAGACCGAGGGTGACCGGCGCCTCGTGCACGACGACGCAGCGACCGGTCCGCCGCACGCTCTCGAACACCGGCTCCAGGTCCAGCGGCGACACCGTGCGCAGGTCGACGACCTCCAGCGACCGCCCCTCCTCCTCGACGGCCTTCGCCGCCTGCAGCGCCGTCTTCACCATCGGGCCGTAGGCCAGCACGGTGGCGTCGTCGCCGCCACGGACGACGCGGGAGGCGAACAGCGGGTCCGGGGTGGCGTCGGTGTCGACCTCCGCCTTCTCCCAGTACCGCCGCTTGGGCTCGAGGAAGACGATCGGGTCGGGATGGGCGATCGCCTGCTGGATGCCCCAGTAGGCGTCGACCGGGTTGCTGACCGCGACCACCTTGAGCCCCGCGGTGTGCGCGAAGTAGGCCTCGGGGCTCTCGCTGTGGTGCTCGACCGCCCCGATGCCGCCACCGAAGGGGATGCGGATGACGATCGGCATCGGCAGCCGGCCCTTCGAGCGGGCGTGCATCTTGGCGACCTGGGTGACGATCTGGTTGTAGGCGGGGAAGACGAAGCCGTCGAACTGGATCTCGCAGACCGGCCGGTAGCCGCGCATGGCCAGGCCGACCGCGGTGCCGAGGATCCCGGCCTCGGCGAGCGGCGTGTCGACGACGCGGGCCTCGCCGAAGTCCTTCTGCAGGCCGTCGGTGATGCGGAAGACCCCGCCGAGCTTGCCGATGTCCTCGCCCATGAGCACGACCTTGGCGTCGTCCTCCATGGCGCGGCGCAGGCCGAGGTTGAGCGCCTTGCCGATCGTGAGCGTCTCGGTGGCCATCAGTGCTCGCTCCCCTCGAAGCTCGCCTGGTACGCGATGAACTCCTCGCGCTGGGTGGCCAGCCACGGGGTCTGCTCGGCGTAGACGGAGTCGAACATCGCCGTCGGCTCGGGATCGGGCATGTCGACGGTGCCGCTGCGGATCCGCTCGGCCAGCTCGTCGGCCTCGCGCTCGACGGAGTCGAAGAACGCCGCGTCGGCCTTCTCCGAGCGGGACAGGTGCGCCTTCAGCCGCGCGATCGGGTCGCGCAGCTTCCACTCCTCCAGCTCGCTGGCCAGCCGGTAGCGGGTGGGGTCGTCGGAGGTGGTGTGCGCGCCCATGCGGTAGGTGAACGCCTCGATGAAGGTCGGGCCCTGCCCTTCGCGGGCGGCCTGCAGCGCCTGCCGGGTCACGGCCAGGACGGCGAGGACGTCGTTGCCGTCGACCCGGACGCCGGGGAAGCCGAAGCCGGCCGCGCGCTGGTACAGCGGCACCCGCGACTGCCGCTCCAGCGGGACGCTGATGGCGTACTGGTTGTTCTGGCAGAAGAAGACGACGGGGGCGGAGAAACTGGCCGCCCAGATCATCGCCTCGTTGACCTCCCCCTGGCTGGTGGCGCCGTCACCGAGGAAGGCCAGCGCCGCGCTCTCGGCACCGTCGCGCTGCAGGCCCATGGCGTAGCCGGTGGCGTGCAGGGTCTGCGCGCCGATGACCACGGTGTAGAGGTTGAAGCCGGTGGCCACGGGGTCCCAGCCGCCGTTGTCGACGCCCCGGAACAGGCTGATGACGTGCAGCGGGTCGACACCGCGGGTCCAGGCGACGCCGTGCTCGCGGTAGGTCGGGAACGCCATGTCGGTGGCGGCCAGTGCGCGGCCGGCGCCGATCTGCGCGGCCTCCTGACCGAGCAGCGAGGCCCAGATGCCGAGCTCGCCCTGCCGCTGCAGCGCGGTGGCCTCGACGTCCCACCGGCGCACCAGGGCGAGATCGCGGTAGAGGTCCCGCAGCTCCTCGTCGGTGATCTCCAGGGAGTAGCCGGGGTGCTCGACCCGGTCGCCCTCCGGTGTTAGCAGCTGGACCAGCTCGGACCGCTGCGGCAGGTGGGGCGCGGCGGCCCCCGGGACGGGGTCGACCATCTCCGTGGTCTCTGGCAACGCTGTCACCGGTCGCACTCCTCGCCGTCGGCCACCGCCGCCGGGGTCACCGGCGACGCGGTGGTGCTGGACGTTCCGGCCGCCGGATGTGGCGGCCCTCACACATCCTGGCACGACCTGCCCGCCGATGACCAGCCCTGATGCGCATCGATCTGCGCAGGCGCATTGAAGTAGATTGCGCAGAAAGCTCGCCCAGGGTGGCGTCCAGCTGTCAGACTGCGCAGCGTGCCCGAGATCGATGCCACCGATGCTCGGCTGCTGCTCGCGCTGACCGAGGACCCGCGGGCGAGCGTCATGGCGTTGTCGCAACGGCTGGGCCTGGCCCGGAACACGGTGCAGGCCCGGCTGGCCCGGCTGGAGAGCAACGGGGTACTCGGCCCGCTGGACCAGCGGGTCCGCCCGGAGGCGCTGGGCCACCGGCTGGCCGCCTACATGTCGGTGCAGGTGGCGCAGCGCGGGCTGGCCGAGGTCAGCGACGCACTGGCCGCCCTGCCGGAGGTCCTCGAGGTGACCGGCCTGTCGGGCGCCACGGACCTGCTGGTGCACGTGGTGGCGACCGACGCCGACCACTTGTGGCGGATCACCGAGGCGGTCCTGGCCATCCCCGGCGTCCAGCGGGTGGACACCGCGCTCGCCATGCGCCGGTTCCTGGAGCGGCGCGTGGGCCCGCTGCTGCGCCGCGCCGCCGGCCCCCCGCCCGGCTGATCCGCCCGTACCGGCGGCCCGCCGGTGTGCCGCCGGGACGTGCGGGTACCGGGCGGCACATGACGAAGAAGACCCCGTTCGGCGTGGCGGGCAAGGGCAAGCGCGGCATCAGCACGCTGGGCTGGGCGCTGCGGGGAGCGGCCGCCGGCGCGGCGGGCACCACCGCGCTGAACGCCGTCACGTACCTGGACATGGTGGTGCGCGGCCGCGGCAGCAGCTCCACCCCCGAGCAGACCGTCGAGAAGCTCGCGGAGACGGCGCACGTGCCCATCCCTGGCGACGACCAGACCCGGCAGAACCGCCTCCAGGGACTCGGCCCGATGACGGGCATCGTGGCCGGCGTCGGGGTGGGCGTGGTCGGCGGGCTGACCCGGGCGTCGGGCCTGCTGTCGTCGAAGCCGGTCGGCACGCTGCTGACCGGGCTGGGCGCGATGGTCGCGGGGAACGGGCCGATGACGGTGCTCGGCGTCACCGACCCCCGCACGTGGTCGACGACGGACTGGCTCAGCGACCTGGTGCCGCACCTGGCGTACGGCCTCGTCGTCAAGAACACCATCGACGCCTTCGACCGCCCGTGACAGGGTCCGGTCGTGGAGGAGATCACGACCGAGGCAGAGCTGCGCGCCCTCCTCGGGGAGCCGGCCCCCGCCGCCGTGGCCAAGGAACGCACGGCGCTGCACGAGTTCGACCGGCAGTGGCTGGCCGCCTCCCCCTTCTGCCTGGTCGCGACCAGCGCGGCGGACGGCACGTGCGACGTCTCGCCGAAGGGTGACCCGCCCGGCTTCACGCTCGTCCTCGATGACCGGACCATCGCGATCCCCGAGCGGGCCGGCAACCGCCGCGCGGACGGCTTCCGCAACATCCTGGCCAACCCGCACGTCGGCCTGGTCTACCTGCTGCCGGGGCGGGGCGACACCCTCCGGATCAACGGACGGGCCCGCCTCGTCCGCGACGACGTGCTGCTCGGGCGCATGGTGGTGCAGGGGCACCGCCCGGTGCTGGCCATGGTCGTCGAGGTCGAGCAGGTGTTCCACCACTGCGCCAAGGCGTTCCTCCGCTCCGGGCTCTGGGAACCGGACACCTGGGGAGCCCACGACGTGCCGTCCCGGCCCCGGATCGCGCAGGCCCTCGAGCGCCGCGGCGAGCGGCTGGAGGACATCGAGCGCTACTACGGGGAGCAGTACACGGCGGGCCTCTACCCGACCGGCTGATCCCCCCGGGCATAGGAAGCTCTACCTACGAAATCTGGACCAAAACCGGAGGCATGGCTTCCTATGCCCGGTCAGCGCCAGCCGCGCTCGTCGACGCCCCCCGGCACCGGGGCGGCCGGGTCGTAGGGCGTGCGGGTGAAGACGAACGTGTCCAGGTCCAGGTGGTCGGCGGCGATGCGCAGCGTCTCCCCGGCGAAGTAGCCGTCCAGCCCGCGCCAGGTGCCGTCGGCCGCCGGGGCGAACCGGCTCGCCCGGCCGGACCGCCCGGGCAGCGGGCCCAGGTGCAGCAGGCCTCCGGCGACCGACCGGAGGACGTAGGGGGCAGGGCCCCAGAACCAGACGCCGAGGTCCTCCAGCGGCACCGGCGACGGCGCGGGTGCCCACGGCTCGACGATGCGCGGCTCGGCGGCACGCAGGTCGGCCAGGAGCCCGAACACCAGCGGATCGAGGCCGCTGGTGGTGTTGGCCAGCGACACCGCGCCCGCCTGCTCCTCCCGGTCGACGAACACCCCGGCGAGGAAGCCGGGCATCGAGCCGCCGTGCCCGACCAGCGTCCGCCCGTCCACGCGCAGCACCTGCACGCCCAGCCCGTAGGCCGACCAGCCCGGCGCGGAGGAGTCCACGCCGGCGGGCACCGTCATCTCCTCCAGCGTCGCCGGGTCGAGCACGTCGCCGGTGTCGCCGAGCAGGAACGCGGCGAACCGGCCCAGATCGGTCAGCGTCGCCCACAGCTGCCCCGCGGCGGCCATCACGCCGGCGTGGTGCTCGGGCTCGGGCAGCACGACGTCGGCCCACGGATGCACCGCACGGCCCTCGGCGGCCGGCGCGACCGGTCGCGGCGTGGTGCGGGCCATGCCGAGCGGGGCGAGCACCTCGGCGGTGACGGCGTCGTCCCAGCTGCGGCCGCGCAGCCGGGTGACGAGCTCACCGAGCAGGCCGAAACCGAGGTTGGAGTAGTGGAACCGCCGCGCGGCGCCGAGGACGACGTCGGTCTCCGCCAGGCCCAGGTCGTCGAGGGAGCCACCCTGGGTGCGCTCCCACCAGCCGCCGGGGCTCTCGGCCGAGGCGCCGGCGAGGTGGGAGAGCAGCTGGCCGACCGTACGGTCGCCGAGCGGCGTCCCGGGCAGGTGCCGCTCCAGCGGGTCGTCCAGCCCCAGCCGGCCCTCGTCGCGTAGCCGCATGACCACGACCGCCGTTACCGTCTTGCTGATCGACCCGAGCCGGTACTGGACGTCGGTGTGCGGGCCGGGCACCTCGCCGCGACCGGCCGACCAGGCCAGGCCGCCGTCGCGGACGACGCCCGCGACCAGGCCGGGGGCCCGGCCGTCGCGCTGGACCCGGGCGGTGCGGGCGAGCAGGAGTCGGGCGGTGCCGGGGAGGACGGGCTCGGGCATGCCGGCGACCGTAGCGACCGGCACCCGGCGCGGGATCAGGCGGTCAGCGCGTCCCGCGTGGGCAGCGCACCGGAGCGGGTGGCCCACCGCTCGAACCAGACCGTGGCCAGCGGCGGCACCGACGCGGCGAGGGCGAGGACCGTGGTGGGCAGCGACCAGCGCAGCACCCGGGCCGTGACGAGCGCGACGAGGACGTAGACGACGAAGACCCCGCCGTGGATGGGCCCGAACACCTGCACGCCGACCTCGGAGGTCTGCAGCACCCACTTGACGAACATCCCGGCCAGCAGGCCGACCCAGGTGATCGCCTCGGCGATGGCGACGAGGCGGAAGGCGGTGGTGACGGTGCGCGGGTTCAACGGACGTCCTCGGGTCGGCGGGCTCTGCGGTCGTCAACGACCGGGCGGGGCGCGGGGTCCCCGCGCCGGGTGTGACGTACGCGGCACCGGCCGCGGTGGCAGGGTCGGCGTCGTGCGCGGACTGGCCCGGCGGGAGTTCTGCCTGGTGCTGCTGCGCCGGATGGCCGATCTCCGCCCCGATCTCACCGCCGCGGCGCTGCCGCGGCTGGGCGCGACCCGGGCGGAGGCGCACGCGGCGCACACCCGCTGGCAGGCGCTGCAGCACTCGCGCCGGGCACCCCGCGGGCTGGCACTGCGCTCAGCGGTCCTCGGCCCGCCCGAGGAGCTGGAGGACCGCCGCGTCGGCGACCTCGACATCCAGGTGCGGCGCTGGCCGCTGCCGCTGTGGCCGCACCTGTGGTGGGAGGTGGTCAGCGGGCCCGGTGGCGCGGTGCTCCACGAGCAGCTCGCCCGCGCGCCGGGCTCACCGGTGCCGGCGGCCCGCCCGCACCGGCTGCTGGTGTGGGAGCACGTGCTCGACGACGTCGTCGGGCTGCCGGGTGCGCGCGGCCTCGACCCGGGGGTGCCGACCCGCGCGGAGGTGCGCCTCCCCGGCGGGGTGCGCGCGGTCTTCGTGTGGGGCCTGCTGCAGCAGGTCACCCGGCACGATCAGCCGGCGATGCGCCGGGCCCCGCTGTAGCCGCCCATCGAGTCGATGCTCGCCACCTTGACGACGTCGCCCGACGTGGGCGCATGCACCATCTGGCCGTCGCCGATGTAGATGCCCACGTGGCTGACCGGGCTGTAGAAGAACACGAGGTCACCCGGGCGCAGCTGGTCGCGGGAGACCGACTGGCCGGTGGCTGCCTGGTTCCGGCTGGCGCGCGGTAGCGAGATGCCGGCCGCCCGGTAGGCGTAGGAGGTGAGCCCCGAGCAGTCGAAGGCGCTGGGCCCCGTGGCCGCCCACACGTAGGGCTTCCCACGCTGGGCCATGGCGGTGTCCACGGCGATCTGCGCCGCCTCGCTGTCGGCCACCACGGGCGCGGACGGCGCCGGCGCAGTGGGCTCCCGGTCGTCGCGGCTGGCCCGCTGCGACTCGGTGCCGCGCTCCTCGGCGTGGTGGGCCTGGGCCACC
Source organism: Blastococcus sp. SYSU DS0753 (assembly GCF_054051175.1). NCBI lineage: Bacteria > Bacillati > Actinomycetota > Actinomycetes > Geodermatophilales > Geodermatophilaceae > Blastococcus > Blastococcus sp. SYSU DS0753. The sequence continues at coordinate 55,350 of NZ_JBJHAT010000015.1, forward strand.
GCCTGGCGCTCCTGGGCGCTGAGCTGGTCGAACTGCGCGCGGAACTCGTCGACCTGCGCCTGCAGGTCGGCCTGCTGCCCGGCGACGGCGTCGTAGGCGGCCTGCGCCTGGACCGCGGCCTCGTGCGCGGTGGCCTGGGCCTGCGCGGCGGCCACGTTGGCCTCGGCGGCGCGGGCGAGGACGACACCCTGGTGGCCGGAGATCGTCTCCAGCGTGGCCACGCGGGTGACGAACTCGTCGGCCGAGCTGCTGGTGAGCAGCGCCTGGAAGGAGCCCAGCCCCTCACCGGTCCAGGCGCTGCGCGCGATGCCGCGGACCGCCTCCTGGGCGCGGGCGAGGTCGGCGGTGGCCTGCGCCAGCTGTGCGGCCGCGGCCTCCGCGGCCGCCTGCTGGCCCGTCAGCGCGTCGCGCGCCTCGTTGAACCGCTCGGTGACGACCTCGAGCTGGTGGCCGCGCTCGGCGACCAGCCGGGCGGCCTCGGCCGAGGTTGCGGGGGAGCCGGGATCCGCGGCTGCCGGGACCGTGGCGAGGAGGATGCCGACGGTGCCGGCCAGGGCCAGCCCCACCCGTCCGGCGGTGCGGCGGCGAGCGGGCGTGCGCAGGGGGGTCGCCATGGTGCGGCGGCTCTCCGATCTCATCCACGGCCGCCTGCCGGGGGCCCGGCCGGGCACGCGCGGGCACGCCGGGACGGAGGGGTCCGTCCCACCTGCGTGCCGCAGCGTTGCCTGGCCGGCACCCGCGCCTGTGCGGGTGCCCGGTTCGCTCGACGGCGCCCGGCGGAGGTCACTCGGTAGTGACAGAAAGCCCCGACGGACACACTCACCGTAGGCGGCGTGACCCGGTCGTGACAATGCCCGTAACGACATTCGTGTAGTTCTCCTGCGCGTCCTGTCACAGCCGTCCCAGCCACCTGCGCGTTCGCTCCGCAGGGGCGGTGGACGCCCCACCGGGGTCCGTTTCGGCACGGCTCCGCGGGACCACTATCGGTGGATGGACATCCGGAAGCCCCTCCTGCTGCTCGCGCTCGCCGGGTCGCTGGTCGCCTGCGGCGACAACACCGACATCCAGCGCGGGGAGACGAACTGCGACGCCAGCGGTGAGCAGGCGGACAACCCGCACGACGCCAGCTGCGAGGAGACCGGCTCCAACACCGGCACCGACTGAACCCGCCACGCGTGGGCTGGTTCTCCCGGGCCGTCGCCTGGCTGCGCGACCTGGCCCGGGGCGTACGCGCCCGGCTGCGGGGACGCGACCTCATGCTGATCGCCGCGGGGCTCACCTTCTACGCCGGCATCGCCGTCGTGCCGCTGCTGCTGCTGGCGTTCGGTCTGACCTCCTGGCTCACCTCCCCCGAGCGGGTGCACGCCCTCGGCGAGCGGCTGGCCGAGCTGCTGCCCGGCGCGCTCGACGCACCGACCGCCGTGACCCGCCTGGTCGACGCCGGCACGGGCCTGGACCCGCTCGGCGGGCTGCTGGCGCTGCTGCCCATGTCCTTCTACGGCGAGGGTCTCCGGCGCGCGCTGCTGCGCTTCGGCTCCCGGCACGAGGGGATGACCGGCTGGCGCGGCAGGCTGGCCGCTCTGCCGCTGCTGCTGATCACCCCGGTGCTGCTGTACCCGCTGCTGCTGGCGGCCGGGCAGATGGCCGACCTCGCCGACCGCGGCGGGGTGGCCGCCGTCGTCGGGCAGGTGGCCCTCGGCTACTACGCGGTACTGGCCGCCCTCACCCTGCCGCTGGCCTGGGGGTTCCGGGTCGTCGGGGGAGGTCGCGTGCGGTGGCCGGCGCTGATGGTGGGCGCGCTGTTCACCGCCGCCTGCCTGTCCGGCTTCCTGCAGGGCTTCGTGCTGTTCCTGGCGCTGCCGCTGGACCTGGGCGCGCCGTTCGGCGACATCGACGTCGTCGGTGGGGTCGCGGCGCTCGGCGTGTGGCTGTTCCTCCTGCACCTGGTGGTGCTGCTCGGCTGGCTGGCCACCCAGGAGCTCGACGAGCGGCTGAAGCGGCGGTCAGCGCCGCGGCGGGGACCGGTAGGGGGACCGGTCGAGCCAGGTCCCGGTCTCGCCTAGCGTCGGCTCGTCCGGGGGCGGGGATCCGCCGGTCCCGGTGTCCGGCTCCGCCACGACCGGCGGCGTGGACGGCGGGGGCGTGGACGGCGGGGACGTGGACGGCGGGGGCGTGGACGGCGGGGGCGCGGATGGCGGGGGCGCCGGCACCGGCTCGGGAGCGGGCGGGGGCGGGGGCGGCGGCACGTAGCGGGAGCCGTTGCTCACCAGGATCGAGACGACCTGCCCTCGCACCGCCCGGCCGCCGGCCGGCGGACTCGTGCCCACGAGCTCTCCGTCGGCCAGGTCGCTGTCCACCCGCACCACGACGTCGAGGAAACCGGCGTCGCCGAGCACCTCCTGGCAGGCGAACGGATCACCGCAGGACGGCACCCGGATCGTGTTGCCCCGCACCACCGCGGGATCCGCGGGCGGGAAGTCGCTGCTGCCCCGGGCGCCGAGCACCGGCGCCATGGCGTCGTGCCAGATGGTGGCGCCCTTGCCGCCCCCGAAGCCGCCGACGTCCTCGGCCTCCTTGGGGTTGAACACCATCACGCTGGCGGCGATCTCCGGGGTGTACCCGACGAACGCCACCGAGACGTTGTCCTGGGTGGTGCCGGTCTTCCCCGCGATCTGGTGGCCCGGCACGTACGCCCGCCGGCCGGTCTGGCCGCCGTAGCCCGGCTCGACGTCCTTGCGCAGCATCTGGTTGAGCGTGTTCGCCACCCCGGACGGGATCGCCTCGGGGGTGCAGCGGTCGCCGTCCACGAGCGGCTCGCCGTCCGCACCCAGGACGGGCTCCCCGTTCCGGTCGAGCAGCCCGGTGACCGGGACGACGTCGCACCGGGTGCCCGAGGCCGCGAGCGTCGAGTAGGCGCTGGCCAGCCCCAGCGGGCTCGTCGCGTCGGGGCCGAAGGCGAACGAGCCGTTGTTCTCGTCGATCGTGCGCTGCGCCAGGCCCCGGGGGCCGTGGGCGTAGAGACCCATGCGCTCGGCCATGCGCACCGGCTCCTCGACGCTGCCGAGCGCGTCCTCGAGGGCCAGGAAGTAGGTGTTGGAGGACTGGTAGAGCGCGGTCGTGAGGTCCAGCGAGGCCCGGTAGCTCCCGGCGTTCCGAACCCGGTAGGGCCCGCCGTCGGCCTGGTAGACGCGCGAGTAGTACGGGTTGGGGGCGGTCAGCGTGTACTCGGTCGAGTAGCCGCGGGCCAGCGCGGCGGCCGCCACGAACACCTTGTACGTGGACCCGGCGCCCCGGCTGGGCAGCGCGTTGAGGTTGACCGACTCCTGCCGCTCGTCGTGCTCGTCGTGGCCGAAGATGCGGTTGACGCTCATCGCCAGCAGGTGGCCGGTGCCCGGCTCCACCGCGGTGAAGGTGGCCGCCAGCGAGCTCTCCAGCGGCTGGTTGGCCAGCACGGCGGCGTCGCCGGCGCGCTGCAGGTCGGCGTCCAGCGTGGTCTGGACGACGTAGCCGTTGCGCTCGAGATCGTCCTGGGTGAGCCCGAGCTCCTCGATCAGGTACCGCTGGACGAAGTCGCAGACGTAGGCGCCCACGGACGCCTCGACGCAGCCGCGGCGCGGTGCGGGAGCGGGAGCCAGGTCGAGCGGGGCGGCCTCGGCCTCGGCCTGCTGCTCCGGGCTGATGTAGCCCTGCTCGGCCATACGGGCCAGCACCTGGTTGCGCCGGACGGTCGCGCCCTCGGGGTCGGTGAACGGGTCGTGGTCGGACGGGCTCTGCACCAGGCCGGCCAACAGGGCCGCCTGGGGCAGGGTCAGCTCGGCGGCGTCGACGCCGAAGAAGGCCTGGGCCGCGGGCTGCACGCCGTAGGCATTGCGCCCGAAGTAGACGATGTTCAGGTAGCGGGTGAGCAGCTCGTCCTTGCTGTAGGTGGACTCCATCGCCAGCGCCAGCCGGGCCTCGCGCAGCTTGCGGCCGAAGGTCTTCTCGATGGCGGCGTCGCGGTCGGCCGGGGTCCGCGCGGACTGCAGCAGGGTCTGCTTCACCAGCTGCTGGGTCAGCGTGGACCCGCCTTCCTCCACCTCCCCGGCGGCGATGTTGGTGACCAGAGCACGCGCTGTGCCCTGCACGTCCAGACCGCCGTGGTCGTAGAAGCGCGCGTCCTCCACGGCCACCAGCGCCTGCCGCATCACCTCGGCGATCCGGTCGAACGTCACCGGGTCGCGGTTCTCCCGGTAGAACGAGGTGATCACCTCGCCGTTGGCCGCGAGCATCACGCTGTTGCGGGCCGGCACCTCGACGGAGAACTCCTCCGGCGGCTCGCCCAGCAGAGCCGAGGAGCTCTGCGCGGCCAGGGCCGGCCCGCCGACCCACGGCAGCAGCAACCCGGCCAGCAGTACCCCGGCCAGCAGGATGGCGCCCGCCAGCGTGAGCAGGGTGCGACCGGTCCCCGTGCGCGACTCCATGACCCTCCCCACGACAGAAAGCCCAGCTCAGCAGGGAAGATCACCGATGACAACCACCCGCGCGGGGGTACGGCCACCGGAACCGTCCCGTCCGTCACCGGGGACCCGCCCGCCCCACCGGCTCCTCCGGTCGCGGGCCGGGCCCGGTTCGTCGGCGCGGTGCCCACGGCGTTGGATGGGGGCATGCCTGATTCGATGCTGGCCGGCCGGCTGAACGTGCGCACCCGAGACTTCGTGGTCAAGGAGGTGCCCAAGCCGACGCCCGGCCCCGGCGAGGTGCTGATCCGGGTCGCCGCGGCCGGCATCTGCCTCTCCGACGTCCACCTCATCGAGGGGCAGCTGTCCCCGCTGTTCCTCGCCGGCGACGAGGTGACCCTCGGCCACGAGGTGGCCGGCACCGTCGCCGACCTGGGTGACGGGGTGAGCGGACTGGCCGAGGGCCAGCGGGTGCTGCTGCAGGCCGGGGAGGAGAAGGACGGCTGGGTGCACACCCGCGGCGTCGACTACGACGGCGGCTGGGCGCAGTACGCGCTGGCCACCGCGGACACGGTCGTGCCCATCCCCGGCGACCTCCCGTTCGAGCAGGCGTGCATCGTGCCCGACGCGGTGTCGACGCCGTGGGCCTCGATCGTGCGGACGGCGCAGGTGCGGGCCGCCCAGCCCGTCGGCGTCTGGGGCATCGGCGGCCTCGGCGCGCACGCGGTGCAGCTGCTGCGCCTGGCCGGGGCCGCCCCGATCGTCGCCGTCGACCCGGTGCCGGCCGCCCGGCAGCGGGCGCTGGACTTCGGCGCGGACCTCGCGCTGGACCCGGCCGAGGACATCGCCGCCCGCGTCCGCGAGCTGACCGGCGGCGCCGGGCTGGCGTTCGCCTTCGACTTCGCCGGGGTGGCGCCGGTGCGCGAGCAGGCCGTGCGCTGCCTGGAGCGCGACGGCGCCCTGGTGCTGGTGGGCCTCACCGACCAGCCGCTGGAGATCCGCAACGGCACCCAGTTCAGCTACTTCGGCCAGCGGATCCTGGGCCACTACGGCTCCGAGCCCGCCCACGTGGTCGAGCTGGTGAACCTGATCCGCCACCACCGGCTGGACCTGTCGCGGTCGATCTCCGGCACGCTGTCCCTCGCCGACGCCGCTGAGGGCGTGGAGCGGCTGGCGCACAAGCAGGGCAACCCCATCCGGCTGGTCATCACGCCCTGAGCACGGCTCAGCAGTCGGACGGACGAGTCCACCTGTCAGCGGCCGGGGAGCCGGCCCATGAGCTCGGGCACGTGCACCAGCCGGGTCCAGCCGCTCCGACGCACGTCCACCCGGGTCACGGCGCGGCCAGACGTCCGGCGGTCCGGCTCAACCCAGGGGCGGAGACGGCTCGCGGATGACCACCTGCACCGCGCGGAACTGCTTGGGTGTCTCCAGCAGCACCACCTTGGTCGGCTCGCCCACCTCCAGGGCGGGCTCCCGACGCAGCGCGGCCAACGCGCGGAGCCGGGGGCCGGCGAGCACGTCGTCGACGAGCCCCCGGTCGCCCCCGGTGAACAACGCCGCCAGCCCGTCGGCGTGCGGCAGCAGGACCCGGGCGGCGGTCTCGACCGCGTGGTCGACGACGGCGTCGGTCTGGTGGGCGCGGCGGCGGGCGAACCGCTGCTGCGACCAGCCGCCGGCCGCCGTCCGGCCCTGAACCTGCCGCGCGTCGACCTTGGAGACGACCAGCTGGTCGCCGTCGAAGACGCCGACCGCCCACCGGCCGCGGCGCACCAGCAGCACCGCGGCGCGCCGGGGCCGACCGGCGGCGGCGGTGAAGCTGCCCAGCAGCGGCGGCTCGGGCACCCAGCCGAACGGGGCGCGCAGGACCACGCTCGTCGTGTCGGCGCAGGTGATCCGCAGCCCGTCGTCGGCCGACTCCACCGCGGTGAAGGCGCCGTGCCGGGTGGCGACGCCGTCCAGCCAGCGACCCAGCCGCTCGGGCGCCACCCCCAGCCGCCGGCCGCCCCCGGCGGCGGGCCGCGGGCGGGTCACCGGGACCGCAGGGTGAGCAGCCGGTCGAGCACGTCGCCCACGCGCAGGCCGTCGTGCTCGTGCTCGTTGGTCACCCAGGTGCGCACGTTGCCGACCGCCTCGGCCGTCTCCAGCGACAGGCCGGCGTCGACGTACATGTCGTCGAAGTAGACGGCGGCGTCGACCGGCACCTCGTTGGCGGCCAGCCGCGCCGGGTCGTAGAGGGCGGGGAACTCCTCCAGCTCGGCCAGTGCGTGCACGGCCGGCGCGAACGGCCGCAGCGACGCGATCTCCTCGAACATCCACGGGTAGACCATCTCGCCGGTGAACGGCAGCGGGCGGCGGGCGCCGTCGAACTCCGGCCCCCGCTCGTCCTGCGCCGCCCATCCGACCGGGCCGGGCCCCTGCGCGTAGATGCTCTCGTGCAGCGCCGCGTAGAGCGGGTCGTCCCGGTAGGAGGTCCGCCGGGCCACCTGGTCGAGGAAGGTGTCGGACAGCTCGCCGTCGCCGTCGAACGCCTCCTCGAACAGCCAGTGCAGCTCCGTGGCGCCGTCCCGCATGCCCAGCGCCTGACCGACGGTCTGCAGGCGGCGCACGGTGAGCCGGTCGCCGTCGGGCAGGACCGCGGGTGCGGCGGCCAGCCGGTCGGCGACGGCGGCGACCTGCGCGACGTCGTCGGGAAACCGCTCGTAGAGCCGGCGGGTGCGCGCGGCGACGCGGGGATAGGTGCGCCGGTAGACCTCGCGGGCGTCGGCGCGCAGGCCCGGCAGCCCTCCGGTGACCAGGCAGCGGGTGAGGCCCTCGGGCGCGCGCGAGAGATAGGTCAGGGTGACGAAGCCGCCGTAGCTCTGGCCCAGGGTGGTCCACGGCCGGCCGCCGTAGAGGGTGGCCCGCACGTGCTCGGCGTCGGCCACGATCGAGTCCGCCCGGAACGCCAGCAGGTGGCGGGCGGCCGCGCCGGCGTCGGGGAACCGGCCGATCATCGCGCCGGTGATGCGCGAGCTGCGCCCGGTGCCGCGCTGGTCGAGGAGGACGACCCGGAAGTCGCGGAGCGCGCGCTCGATCCAGCCACCACGGGTCGGTCGCGGCGACTTGCCGCCCGGGCCGCCCTGCAGGAAGAGCAGGAGGGGCAGGTCGTCGGCGCGCCTGTCGGGGTGGACGAGCTCGCGGACGAACACCGAGATCGTCGCGCCGTCGTCGCCGCCCCACCGCAGCGGCACCGTCACCGCCCGGTCGCGCACGTGCGCGCCGGGGAGCGTGTACTCCGGCACGGAAAGCCCGGTCAGCCGGCGAGCGCGGGCTCGGCGACGTGCTCGGCGGGGACGTGCAGCAGCCGCTGGAAGAGCGCGACGACGACGGCCGCGACCGCGGCCGCGACGATGGCCACCAGGAACGCCGTGTTCGCGCCCGCGACGTCGACGAGCTTGCCCGCCACGGACGCCCCGAGGGCCACGCCCAGGCCCAGCGCGGTCCCGATCCAGGTGAACGCCTCGGTGACCGCGGCGCGCGGCACCAGCAGTTCGGCGAGGGTGAAGGAGCTGATCAGCGACGGCGAGACCGCGACGCCGGCGACGATCACGAACGGGACCATCAGCCACACGTCCTGGATCAGCGTGAGCGGGACGACGAGCACCGTCAGCACCGCGAGGGCGACGACCAGCCGCCGCCGCAGCGGGACGCGCCAGTGGACCATGCCCCAGCCGATGCCGCTGGCCATCGAGCCGAGCGCCAGCCCCGCGATGAGGACGCCGGACATCGACATGGCGCCCCGCTCGTCGGCGAACGCCACCAGCGCGATCTCCAGGGTGCCGAGGATCGCCCCCACCGCCGCGCCGACCACGAAGAGCACGCGCAGGCCGGTGGTGCGGATCGCCGAGGGCCCCTGCCGGCTGGCGTGCCCGTGCGGTTCGGGCTCGGTGCGGCGCTGCGCGGCGAACAGCAGGCTGCCCACGGTGGCGAGGGTGAATGCCGTGACGACACCGGAGGTGGCGTGGCCCGTCGTCGAGAGGAACGTGACCAGCACCGGGCCGATGATGAAAACGAACTCGTCGACGACGGACTCCATCGCCAGCGCCGTGGGCAGCCGGTGGCTCCCGCGCAGCAGATGGGTCCAGCGGACACGGATCATCGAGGAGACCGGCGGGATGCAGGCACCGGCCAGCCCCGCGGAGGTGAAGACGATCCAGAGCGGCCAGGCCTCCCGCACGGAGAACAGGAAGACCAGGCCGGAGAGGACGAAGACGACCAGCACCGGCAGCAGCACCCGGCGCTGGCCGTGGGTGTCGGCCCAGCGGCCGAGCAGCGGACCGGCGATGGCCGTCGTCACCGCGCCCACCGCAGCGACCGCGCCGCCCAGGCCGTAGGAGCCGGTCTCCGACGCCACGAGCAGGACGCTGCCCAGCCCCACCATCGACAGCGGCAACCGGCCGATGAAGGCCGACAGGACCATGGGCAGGGCATGCGGGGTCCGGAGCACCTGCAGGTACGGATTCGCCACGGGCGGGGTGCCTCCGGGAGCGGGAAGGGGGCTACGCCACGCTAACCGACCGTGGCACACGGTGCCGCGAGGACGCCCCAGGACGCAGACGACCGGGCGCCTGCGCGCTGGGCGGGAACGACGAGGGCCCGGAACCGCGACGCTGCGGTTCCGGGCCCTGCCTCTGCCGGGCTTACGCCAGGCGGCTCTTGAGGATCTCCAGCTCGTCCCACATGGTGCTGGGGAGCTTGTCGCCGAACTTCTCGAACCACTCGGTGATCTGCGGGATCTCCTCGCGCCACTCCTCCGGCTTCACCGCGAGGGCCTGCTCGACCTGCTCGGTGGTCATGTCCAGGCCGGAGACGTCGAGGGAGTCCGCCGTCGGCACGTGGCCAACGGGGGTCTCGACGGCGGCCGCGGTGCCCTCGAGGCGCTCGATGACCCACTTGAGCACGCGGCTGTTCTCGCCGAAGCCCGGCCACAGGAAGCCGCCGTCGGCGTCCCGGCGGAACCAGTTGACGTAGAAGATCTTCGGCAGCTTGCTGGCGTCGTGCTGCTTGCCGGTCTCGACCCAGTGGCCGAAGTAGTCACCGGCGTTGTAGCCGATGAACGGCAGCATGGCGAACGGGTCGCGGCGGACGACGCCGACGGCGCCGGTCGCGGCGGCGGTGGTCTCCGAGGAGAGCGTCGCGCCCATGAACACGCCGTGGTTCCAGTCCCGGGCCTCGGTGACCAGCGGGATCGTGGTCTTGCGGCGGCCGCCGAAGAGGATCGCCGAGATCGGCACACCCTTGGGGTCCTCGTACTCCGGCGCCAGGATCGGGCACTGGGTGATCGGGGTGCAGAACCGCGAGTTGGGGTGCGACGAGAGCTCGCCGGACTCCGGCGTCCAGTCCCGGCCCTTCCAGTCGGTCAGGTGGGCCGGCGGCTCGTCGGTCATCCCCTCCCACCAGATGTCGCCGTCGTCGGTGAGGGCGACGTTGGTGAAGACCGAGTTGCCCTTGTCGATCGTGCGCATGGCGTTGGGGTTGGTGTCCCAGCCGGTGCCGGGCGCGACGCCGAAGAGGCCGAACTCGGGGTTGAGGGCGTAGAGGCGCCCGTCCTCGCCGAAGCGCATCCAGGCGATGTCGTCGCCCAGGGTCTCGACCTTCCAGCCGGGGATGGTCGGCTCGAGCATCGCCAGGTTGGTCTTCCCGCAGGCCGAGGGGAAGGCGGCGGCGATGTAGTAGGTCTTCTGCTGCGGGTTGGTGAGCTTGAGGATCAGCATGTGCTCGGCCAGCCAGCCCTCGTCGCGGGCCATGACCGAGGCGATCCGCAGCGAGTAGCACTTCTTGCCCAGCAGCGCGTTGCCGCCGTAGCCGGAGCCGTAGGACCAGATGGCCCGCTCCTCGGGGAAGTGCACGATGTACTTGGTGTCGCTGCACGGCCACGGGACGTCGGCCTGCCCCGGCTCCAGCGGGGCGCCGAGGGAGTGCATCGCCGGCACGAACGGCCGGTCGGAGCCCATCGCCTCGAGGATGCGGCTGCCGATGCGGGCCATCACCCGCATGGAGACGACGACGTACTCGGAGTCGGTGAGCTCGACGCCGAACATCGGGTTCTCGGCCTCGACCGGGCCCATGCAGAAGGGGATCACGTACATCGTCCGACCGCGCATGCACCCGCGGTACAGCTCGGTCATGATCGACTTCATCTCGTCCGGGGCCATCCAGTTGTTGGTGGGCCCCGCGTCGGCCTCGTCGACCGAGCAGATGAAGGTGCGGTCCTCGACGCGCGCGACGTCGCTGGGGTCGCTGGCGCACCAGAACGAGTTGGGCTTCTTCTCCAGCGGCGTGAAGGTGCCGGCGTCGACGAGCTTGCGGGTGAGCCGCTCCCACTCCTCGTCGGTGCCGTCGACCCAGACCACCTGGTCCGGCGTCGTCAGCTCCGCCATCTCGCGCACCCAGGCCAGCAGCCGGGCGTGCGTCGTGGGGGCGTTCTCCAGACCTGGGGTGGCCACGGTGGTCACGGCGTCTCCATCCTCTGCGTCGCCGGGGCGGACTCCCGCTCCGACGGTGGTGCCCTACGTGCCGCGGCCGCGGGACGGCCGTGCGGATCGGGTCAGCGTACAAGCGCAGACATGCGCCCGTAACGAGACAAATGTTACGTATAGGACGTCTACCGCTCAGCTCGGAACAGGCTGGTGGAAGGCGGTGTTCGCCACACTTCGTGAGCTCTCCCGCGCTTCTCTCGCCGCTCCGTCTCCGCGACGTGACGCTACGCAATCGCCTCGCCGTGGCCCCGATGTGCCAGTACTCGGTGACCGACGGCCGGGTCGGCGACTACCACCTCGTGCACCTCGGGCGGTTCGCCCTGGGCGGCTTCGGGCTGGTGGTCGTGGAGGCCACCGCGGTGACCCCGGAGGGGCGGATCAGCCACGGCGACGTCGGCCTGTGGTCCGACGACCACGCACCCGGGCTGGCCCGGGTGGTCGACTTCCTGCACGCCGAGGGGACGGCGGCAGGCATCCAGCTGGCGCACGCCGGCGCCAAGGCCAGCAGCCGCCGGCCGTGGGAGGGCTCGGGGCCGGTGACCGAGGACGACGCCCGCCCGGGCGAGGCCCCGTGGCCGACCGTCTCGGCGTCCGCCGTGCCGGCCGGGGACGGATGGCCGGTGCCGCACGCGCTGAGCGAGGCGGAGCTGGCGGGGGTGCGCGAGGCGTTCGCCGCCGCCGCCCGGCGGGCCGATGCCGCCGGGTTCGACGTGGTGGAGGTGCACGCCGCGCACGGCTACCTGCTGCACCAGTTCCTCTCCCCGCTCACCAACCGGCGCGACGACTCGTACGGGGGCTCCCGCGAGGCGCGGATGCGGTTCCCGCTCGAGGTGGTGGACGCGGTGCGCGCCGCCTGGCCCGCCGGCAAGCCGCTGCTGGTGCGGGTCTCCGCCGTCGACGGCTCCGGCGACGGGCTGACGATCGAGGACACGGTGGCCTTCGCCCGGGAGCTGCGCACCCGCGGGGTGGACGCCGTCGACGTCTCCGGCGGCGGCATCGGCGGGGGCTGGGAGCACCCGATCGGCTACGGCTACCAGGTGCCCTACGCCGCGGCGATCCGTGAGCAGGCCGACATCCCGACGATGGCCGTGGGGCTGGTCGTCGACGCCCGGCAGGCCGAGGCGATCGTCGCCGGCGGCGCCGCGGACCTGGTCGCGGTGGCGCGCGAGGCGCAGGACGACCCGAACTTCGCCGTGCACGCCGCCCGGGACCTCACCGACGGCTACGACGCCTCCCCGGTGCAGGCAGGCCCCCGGCTCGCCTCGCGGGGGCGCCTGCTGGGCCGGCTCGGCCCGTGGACCGGCCCGGACCCGGTCCAGGTGACCGATCAGGCCCCGGCGGGTCGCCCGTAGCCCGGACCGGTCTCGGCGAGGAAGGCCGCCCAGTCGCCCGGGGCCGGGCGGCCGCCGAGTTCGGCATCGAGCTTGTCGAGGTACCAGTGCCAGCCCATCGCGAAGTCGGTGACGTCGAGGCCGGCGGCGAAGAACTGCACGAAGCGGAGGACGGTCCGATCGCCCTCCACGAACAGGTCCAGGTCGATGCGCCAGACGCCGAGGCCGTCCTGCTCCTGGGTCCACTGCACGACCAGCCGGCGCGGCGGGTCGCACTCGACGATCGCCATCGGCTCCCCGACCGGTTCGTCCTCGTGCGTCATCGTGAAGGTGCCCGTGCCACCGGGCCCGCGCTCGCCCTCGTAGGTGCCGATCCAGCGGGCCAGGCGGACGGGCTCGGTGAGTGCTGCCCAGACGTCCTCGATCGGGTCGGGCCAGCTGCGGCGGAACTCCAGCCGCTGCCGGCCGTCCGGCTCGGTGGTGACGACGCCGCGCCGGGTCTCCAGATCGGTGTCGCTGCCGCGTGGGGTCATGTCGGTCCTCCGTCCCTGCGCGCCCGCCGGCCGCGGGCGATCTCGGTGTCCAGGGCGTCCAGTCGGTGCGCCCACAGGTCGCGGTAGGGCTCCAGCCACTCGTCGAGCTCGCGCAGCGGCTTCGGGTCGAGCGCGTAGCGGCGCTCCCGCCCCTCGGCCCGCACCCGGACCAGCCCGCTCTCGCGGAGGACGCGCAGGTGCCGGCTGATCGCGGGGCGGCTGACCGGGAACGGCGCCGCCAGCTCCCCCGCCGTCCGCTCCCCGCCGGCCAGCAGCGCGATCAGCTCGCGCCGCGTCGGGTCCGCCAGTGCCTGGAGCGCCTCCACGCCCGATGCGTAACACATGTGTTACGTATCCGTCGAGGGGTTGGCGCACGGCGCCCCGGGAAAGGAGGCGTCCATGACCGTCACCGATCCCGACAACCCCGATCCGCTCAACGACCCCCGGACCCTGCAGGCCGATCCGGGCGCCTACGGCGAGGGCGCCGACCTCGCCTCGGCCGGGGACGACGCGACGTCGAGCGGCGAGGACGAGCTGCCCACCAGCCAGAACCTGGAGGACGAGGCGGGCGGCAGCGACGTCACCGGAGGCGCGTTCGGCGGGACCCCGCCGGCCTGACCGTGTGACGAACCGGTTCTTCCGGGGTAGGGCGGCCTCGTCCCACACACCTGAACCGAGGAGGACCGATGGCCACCGGTGAGACCGGCTTCGAGGACGTCTTCTACGACCTCGTCTCCGTCCAGTACCACTCGCTCAAGGCCGGGCACGACTACGGCCAGTACGTCCGGGACGCCGAGAACGCCGGCCTGGACGACGTCGCGGCGTTCTTCCGCGAGGTCATGGAGCAGGACTCCCAGCGCGCGAAGCGCTGCCACGAGTTCCTCGGCCGCCTGCAGGGCACCGAGCAGGGCGGCCCCGCCACCCAGTGACTCCGCTGTGGGTCAGCGAGACGATGGGCAGGTGCTCACGACCGCATTGACCCGCCGCTTCTCCCTCACCACGCCGGTCATCGGGGCCCCGATGGCCGGCGTGGCTGGTGGGGGGCTCGCTGCCGCGGTGTCCCGCGCCGGCGGGCTCGGGATGATCGGGATCAGCGCGAAGCACAGCGCCGACTTCCTCGCCGAGCAGTGCGCGATCCCGCGCGCCGACGGGCTGCCGTTCGGCGTCGGGCTGATGGCCTGGGCGCTCGCCGACCGGCCCGACCTGCTCGCGGCGACGGTCGCCGCGCGGCCGGCCCTGGTGTCGGTCTCCTTCGGCGACCCGGCCCCCTACGTGCCGGCGCTGCACGATGCCGGGATCGCCGTCTGCGCCCAGGTCAACACCGTCGCCGACGCGCGAGGCGCGCTCGACGCCGGCGTCGACGTTCTGGTCGCGCAGGGCACCGAGGCGGGCGGCCACACCGGGCACCGCGGCCTGCTCCCGCTGCTGCAGGAGGTACTCCCCCTCACCGATCGCCCGGTGGTCGCCGCCGGCGGCATCGCGACCGGCCGCGGGATGGCCGCCGCCCTTGCCGCCGGCGCGGCGGGCGTGTGGATCGGGACGGCTCTGCTGTCCTGCACGGAGGGGCTGAACTCCGCCGCCGCACGGGAGCGGGTGCGGCAGGCGACCGGCGAGGAGACCGTGCTGACCCGCGCCTTCGACGTCGCGGAGGGGCTCGCCTGGCCGGAGCGCTGGCCCGGGCGGGCGCTGGTCAACGACTTCTCCCGGGTCTGGCACGGCCGCGAGGAGGAACTGGTGCACGACGCCGAGGCCCGGCAGTCCGTGGTGGACGGCCGGCGCACCGGGGACCCGGCGACCGCGCCGGTCTACGCCGGGGAGGCCGTCGGCCTGGTCACCGCCGAGCGCTCGGCCACCGACGTCGTCCGTGAGCTGGACACCGGAGCCGAGCAGGCGCTGCGCGCGGTCGGTCAGCTACTGGGCTGAACGGCGCAGCCGTCGTCGGTGCAGCCCTCGGCGGCCGGCACGGTGACCAGCGGGTGGGCGTCGGCCCAGGCCCGCTCCAGCACCTGCAGCAGCAGCTCGGCCGGCTGGGCGCCCGCGGCCCCGTACTTCCGGTCGACGACGAAGAACGGCACGCCCGTGGCGCCCAGGGCCTGCGCGGTGGCGCCCTCCTGCCGGACGGCGGCGAGGTAGCGGCGGTCGGTCAGCGCCTCCCGGATCTCGGCCTCGTCCAGCCCGACCTGCACCCCGAACGGGACGAGCGAGTCGACGTCGAAGACCGGCCGGCCCTCCTCGAAGTAGGCGTGCAGCAGGAGCTCCTTGAGCTCGTTGCGCTTGCCGTGCTCGGCGGCCAGGTGCAGCAGCTCGTGGGCCAGCAGGGTGTTGCCGCTGACGGCGTCGGCGAGGTGGTACTCCAGCCCCTCACCGGCCGCGACCTGCTCGACCTGCGCCATGTTCTCGCGCATCTGCTCGACGGTCGTGCCGTACTTGCGCGCCAGCGCCGGGAGCGTGGGGTGCGTCTCGCCCTCGGGGACGCTCGGGTCGAGCTGGAAGGAGCGCCACACGACCTCGACCTGGTCGCGGTGCGGGAACTTCTCCAGCGCGGACTCCAGCCGGCGCTTCCCGATGTAGCACCACGGGCACACGACGTCGGACCAGACCTCTACCTGCATGCCTGGCCCAACGTCGTCGCCGCCTCGATCCTTCCGCCGGGTCAGCCGCCGGTGAAGGGGCGCACCCCGACCAGGTCCACCACGAAGACCAGCGTGGCGCCGGGCTTGATCACGCCGCCGGCGCCGCGGTCGCCGTAGGCCTTGTGCGGCGGGATGGTGAGCCGGCGGCGGCCGCCGACCTTCATGCCGACGATGCCCTCGTCCCAGCCCTGGATGACCATGCCGACGCCCACGCGGAACTCCAGCGGGTCGCCCCGGTCCCAGGAGGCGTCGAACTGCTCGCCACCCTCGTGGGTGACGCCGACGTAGTGGCAGCTCACCAGGTCGCCGGCCTTGGCCTCGGGGCCGTCGCCGACGACGAGGTCCTCGATCACCAGGTCGTCGGGCGCCGGCCCGGTGGGCGGCTCGACGTCCGGTCGGGTCAGCTCGGCCACGGTTCTCCCTCCCGCGCCGGGGCTGTCCCGGCGTCGTCACCCCCCATCCAAGCAGCGGCCGGGCCGGGCGGCTCCTCCGCGGCCGTCGGGGCGCCGACGTCGAGGGGGTGGGCGATCTCGTCGGCGGGGAGGCGCGCGGCCCAGATGGCGACGACGGCGAACACCGGCGGGGCGAGACCGGCCACCAGGAAGGCACCGGAGCGCCCGACCAGCTCGGCCAGCGGCGCCGCGAGCGCCATGGACAGCGGCATGAGGCTCAGCGAGACGAAGAAGTCGAGGCTGGAGACCCGCCCCAGCAGCTCGCCCGGCACCCGGCGCTGCAGCAGCGTGCCCCAGATGACCATGCCGGCCTGCGAGGTGCCGCCGACCACGGCCGCCGCCGCGAGCATGACGACGAGGTCGGTGGTGAAGCCGAACGCGACCAGCGGGATGCAGCCCAGCCCCCACAGCAGGGTCATCACCGTGAGGTAGCGGCGCGGCAGCCGCCACGAGGCGACCAGCAGCGAGCCCAGCGCCCCGCCGAAGCCGAAGGCGACCAGCACCCAGGCGTGCTGGCGGGCCCCGCCGCCGGCGTCGGCGATGGCGAACGGGACGAGCACCTCGAACGGGCCGATGAAGGCCAGCAGCATGAAGGCGGCGAACAGCAGCGTCGCGAGCAGCCACGGGGTGGCGACCATGTAGCGCACGCCCTCGCGGACGTCGGCGAGCAGGCCGGGCGGCGGGTCGCCGTCGCCCGCCGGCGGGCGGCGCACCGGGGTGCTGGGCAGGGCCCACAGGAAGGCGGCGGCGAGGAAGGCGGTCGCGGCGGTGACCGCCAGCGCCGCGCCCGGGGACCACGCGGCGACGAGGAAGCCGGCCGCCGCGGGCCCGGCCGCCTGGCCCAGCACGGGGCGGACCGCGCCCTCCAGCCCGTTGACCGCGAGCAGGTCCTCCGCGGGTACGAGGGCGGGCACCAGCGCCGAGTAGGCGGGGTAGAACATCCCCAGGGCGACGCCGTCGACGAGCGAGACCAGCGCGAGCTGCCACAGCTCGAGCACGCCGGTGAGCGACAGCGCGGCCGCCACGGAGACCGCGCCGCCCTGCAGCAGCGCGACGACCAGCAGCAGCCGCCGCTGGGGTACCCGGTCGGCCAGCGCTCCGCCGAGCAGCGTCGTCACCAGCATGCCGCCGGAGCTGAGCGCAGCGACCAGGGACAACGCCCCCGGGCCACCGTCGAGGCCGAGGACCTGCCAGACCATGGCGATCGCCCACAGCCCCTGGGTGAGCAGCGACAGCGCCATCGCAGCCGCCAGCAACCGGTAGGAGGTGTGCCGGAGCGGCGCCAGGGCGCGCGGCAGCGTCACAGGTCACCTCCCGGGGTCGGGGCCCATCCTGGACGACGGGTGCGACAGATCCCCACCCGGTTTCCGGCCGGCGCGATGGACCGGTGCCCGAGGGGCGCCCGCGCCGCTACGGTCGGCGGGCATGATCGACCACCTGGGCCTGCAGTGCGCCGACGCCGAGGCGGCGGCCTCCTTCTACCAGCGCGTCTTCGCGACCTGCGGCGTCCGCGAGGCGATGCGCATCGACACCCCGCACGGGCCGGTGATCGGCCTGGCGGGGCCCGACGGGCAGCCGCAGCTGTGGACGAGCCCCGCCGAGGACACCGGCCACCGCCCGGTGCACCTGGCGCTGGCGGCACCCTCGCGCGCGGCCGTCGACGAGGTGTTCGCCGCGGCGCGGGCGGCGGGCGCGGAGATCCTGCACGAGCCGCGGGAGTGGCCCGAGTACCACCCGGGCTACTACGGCGTCTTCTTTCGGGATCCCGACGGCAACAACGTGGAGGCCGTGCACCACGGGTTCCCGGCACCCTGACCGTGCGGCGGGCCGCCCGGCGTGCTGGGCTGGGCACATGCCCGTCGAGCAGCCCCCGTGGTGGACCCGTGCCGTCGTCTACCAGGTCTACCCGCGCTCGTTCGCCGACTCCGACGGCGATGGCATCGGCGACCTCGGCGGGATCCTTCTGCACGTCGACCACCTGGCCGACCTCGGCGTCGACGTCCTGTGGCTCTCGCCGGTCTACCCCTCGCCGCAGGCCGACAACGGCTACGACATCAGCGACTACCAGGACATCGATCCGCTCTTCGGCACCCTGGAGCAGCTCGACGAGCTGATCGAGGCACTCCACGCCCGCGGCATCAAGCTGGTGATGGACCTGGTGGTCAACCACACCAGCGACCAGCACCCGTGGTTCGTCGAGTCCCGCTCGTCGAAGGACTCGCCCAAGCGCGACTGGTACTGGTGGCGGCCGCCGCGGCGCGGCATGGCACCGGGCGCCCCGGGCGCGGAGCCGACGAACTGGCAGTCGTTCTTCTCCGGCCCGACCTGGGAGCTCGACGAGGCCAGCGACGAGTACTACCTGCACCTGTTCGACCGCCGGCAGCCCGACCTCAACTGGGAGGACCCGGAGGTCCGGCAGGCGGTGTACGAGATGATGCGGTGGTGGCTCGACCGCGGGGTCGACGGCTTCCGCATGGACGTCATCAACATGATCAGCAAGGACGTCGGACCGGCCGGCGAGCTGCACGACGGGCCCCCGCTGCCCGGCTCGTCGCTGGGTGACGGCTCGGCGTCCTACCTGTGCGGGCCGCGGATCCACGAGTTCCTGCAGGAGATGCACCGGGAGGTATTCGCCGGGCGCTCCGAGAAGCTGCTGACCGTCGGCGAGATGCCCGGCGTGACCGTCGAGCAGGCCCGGCTGTTCACCGACCCGGCCCGCGGCGAGGTGGACATGGTCTTCCAGTTCGAGCACGTGGGGCTGGACCACGGGACGTCGAAGTGGGACGTCCACCCGCTGCGGATGCGCGACCTCAAGGCCTCGTTCGGCCGCTGGCAGGCCGGCCTGGCCGAGGTGGGGTGGAACTCCCTCTACTGGGACAACCACGACCAGCCGCGGGCGGTGTCCCGGTTCGGCGACGACTCACCGCAGTACCGCCGCGACTCGGCGACCTGCCTCGCCACCCTGCTGCACCTGCACCGGGGGACGCCGTACGTCTACCAGGGCCAGGAGATCGGGATGGCGAACTACCCGTTCACCTCGCTGGAGGAGTTCGCCGACGTCGAGTCGCTCAACCACCACGTGCACGCCGTCTCCGCCGGCCACGACCCGGCGGAGGTGCTGGCCGCGCTGCGGTGCATGAGCCGGGACAACGCCCGCACGCCGGTGCAGTGGGACGCCTCGCCGCACGCCGGCTTCACCACCGGGACGCCGTGGCTGGCGGTGAACCCCGACCACGTGGAGTGGAACGTGGCGGCACAGCGGGACGACGACACCTCGGTGCTCGCCCACTACCGGCGGCTCATCGCGCTGCGCCACACCGACGACGTCGTCGCCCTGGGCGACTTCACCATGCTGCTGCCCGACCACGACGAGGTGTACGCGTTCACCCGCTCGCTGGGCGGCGTCGAGCTGCTCGTCGTCTGCAACCTGTCGCGGACGCCGTACCGGTTGGCCGAGCTGCTGCCCGAGGCGCCGGCCGCCGAGCTGGTGCTGGGCAACATGGCCGACGACGACCCCGCCGAGCTGCGCCCCTGGGAGGCCCGCGTCCTGCGCCTGCCGTGAGCCACCAACCGCCCGGCGCTCCTTACGGTGTACGGGTCGATCCCCCGCGGACAGGTGGTCCATGGCACCCCGTACCGACGCTCCCGCCCGCTCGGCGCTGACCCGCCGGCGGGTGCTGCAGGCTGCCGTCGACCTCGCCGACCGCGAGGGCCTCGCCGCGCTGACCATGCGGCGGCTGGCCCAGGAGCTCGGGGTCGAGGCCATGTCGCTGTACCACCACGTCGCCAACAAGGAGGCCGTCCTCGACGGCGTCGTCGAGGTGGTGATCGGCGAGATCGTCGCCGCCGTGGACGGCGTCGGCCCGGACCCGGCGGAGGACTGGCGGGCGGCGCTGCGGGCCCGCGTCCTCACGGCCCGCCAGGTACTGCTGCGGCACACCTGGGCACCGCCGGTCATCGAGACGCGGACCGCCATGAACGCCGAGATCGTCGGCTACTACGACGGGCTGCTCGGCATCCTGCGGGCGGGCGGCTTCTCCTACGACCTGGCCCACCACGCCATGCACGCGCTCGGTTCCCGGGCCCTGGGCTTCACCCGCGAGCTGTTCACCCCGGCCGATCCGGAGACCGGTGGGCAGGAGGCGATGGCGATGCTCGAGCAGCTGGCCGACCGGTACCCGCACCTGGCCGGCATGCTCGCCGACACCGTCCACGAGGACGAGGGGGTCCTCGGCTGGTGCGACGACCAGGCCGAGTTCGAGTTCGCCCTGGATCTCCTCCTCGACGGGCTCGACCGGCGCGTCGGCCACAGCTGAGGTCGGTGGCCGACGGCCTGGACACGTCCGCGCCGGCTCGCTACCTTACGGCGTAAGGGATCCTTACACCGTAAGGGAGATGCCATGGGTGCCATCCGGATCGGCGCAGCGCTGCTCCTGCTGCTGACCGCGCTGTTCGTGCAGTCCTTCCGCGCGAAGTGGGGGCCCGTCCAACGCGCCGTCCGCAGGTTCAACCGCGACGTCACGAACCCCCGCCAGCTGGAGACGGCCGGGCAGCCCGGTGCGTACGCGTCGGTAGTGCACCACCGCGGCCGGGTGAGCGGTGCCGCCTACCGGACGCCGGCCGTCGCGGTGCCGACCGACGACGGCTTCCTGTTCGCCCTGCCCTACGGCCCGGGCGCCGACTGGGTGCGCAACGTGCTGGCGGCCGGCAGCGCCACCGTCGAGCACGAGGGCCGGTCGGTGCCGGTGCAGCGGCCGCGCCTGGTTCCGGCAGACGAGGGGAACCGGTTCTTCCCGCCCGGTGAGCAGCGGATGCACCGGCTCTTCGGCGTCGTCGACTTCCTCCGGGTATCGGAGGCCGGCCGGTGACGACGGCGCAGCTGCACGTCGAGCGGCGGGAGCTGGACCGCCGCGCGGGCCTCGTCGCCGGCACCGCACTCCTGCTGATGGCGGCGCTGGCGGCCGTCGGCTACGGCGCCGCCGTGGAGGGTCTGGTGACGCCCGGCGATCCGGGGCGGACCGCCACCGACGTCCTCGCCGCCGAAGGTCTGTTCCGCGCCGGCATCCTGTGCCTGATCGGGGTGGCCGTCCTCGACGTCGTCGTCGCCTGGGCGCTCCACCAGGTGTTCGCGCCGGTCGACGCCCGGCTGTCCCTGCTGGCCGCGGTCTGCCGGCTGGTGTACACCGCCGTGTTCCTCGTCGCGATCGGCCACCTGGCGGCGGCGGCGAACCTGCTCGCCACCGATGCCGTCCTCGGCGCAGCGGAGATCGACCGGTTCGACGCCATCTGGAACACCGGCCTGCTGCTGTTCGGCGTCCATCTGGTGCTCGTCGGGGTGCTGGCCCACCGGTGGCGCGCCGCACCGCGGGGGCTGGGCGTGCTCCTGGTCGTGGCCGGCCTGGGCTACGCGTTCGACAGCGCCGGGGCGGTGCTCTCGGCGGGGTCCTGGCCGACCGTCGCGCAGTTCACCTTCCTCGGCGAGGTCCTGCTGGCGCTGTGGCTCCTGTGGCGCGGCCGACGTGCGGCCCGGGCAGCAACCGGCCCCGGGCCAGGCGCACCGCTGGCACGATGACGGCGTGGACACGTTCGCGGAGATCGCCGGCGAGCGCCGCGAGCTGGCCGCCCTCCTGTCGGGGCTGACCGGTGAGCAGCAGGCGACGCCGAGCCTCTGCAGCGCGTGGACCGTGCACGACGTGGTCGCGCACCTGGTCGTGCCCCTGGAGGTGAGCACCCCGAAGTTCGGGCTGGCGATGCTCGCGTGCCGGGGGAACTTCGACCGGGCGAACGTCCGGGTGACCCGCGAGCAGGCGCGCCGGCCCTTCGGCGAGCTCGTCGAGGTGCTGCACCGGAAGGCCGGCTCGCGGTTCACCCCGCCCGGGGCAGGCCCCGAGGCGCCCCTCACCGACCTCCTCGTGCACGGCCTGGACATCCGCTGGCCGCTGGGCATCGCGCGCGACGTCCCCGAGGAGCGCCTGCGGACGTCCCTGACCTTGGTGGCCGACGGTGGCTTCGTCCGCAAGGGCACGCTGGACGGTCTGCGGTTCGAGGCGGACGACCTCGACTGGGCGCACGGCACCGGCCCCGCCGTCCGCGGGAACGCCGATGCGCTCCTGCTCGCGATGACCGGCCGCCCGGCCGCGCTCGACCACCTCGACGGCGACGGCGTACCGGTCCTGCGCGTCCGGCTGGGGCAACCGTCCGGGCGCCGGGACGGGGAGGAGCGCAGACCGTCCGAGCGATGACCGCAGGCCCTAGGCTGCCGGCGTCCCGGAGGAGAGGACCGCGCATGGCCTACGACGTCGCACTGGCAGACCGCGTCCGCGACGCGCTCCCCGCGGAGAAGGCCGTCCGCGAGGTGAAGATGTTCGGCGGCCTCGCGTTCATGGTCGGCGAGAAGATGGTGGCCTGCGTCTCGGCCGGCGGCGGCGACCTGCTGGTGCGCGTCTCCCGCGGCCGCGATGCCGATTGCCTCGAGGTGGCCGGGGCCCACCGGGCCGAGATGGGCGCCGGCCGGTCGATGGGCGAGGGGTGGATCGCCGTCGACGGGGCCGCCCTCGCCGCGGACGAGGACCTGCACTTCTGGATCGACGCCGTCCTGGAGCACAACGCCGAGCAGGCTGCAGCCCGCTGACCGGGCGGGCTCCCGCCCCACCCCACCCGCCTAAGCTCCTCACCTCGTGGGCCGGGTCGTCGAAGCAGTGCTCCCGGCGCGCATGGGGACGCCGTTCCGCTGGCTGGTCGGCTCCTCCTGGGTGACCAACCTCGGCGACGGCATCGCGCTGGCCGCCGGGCCGCTGCTGGTGGCGTCCCAGACCAGCGACCCCTTCCTCGTCGCGCTCGCCGCCCTGCTGCAGCGGCTGCCCTGGCTGCTGTTCGGCCTCTACGCCGGGGTGCTCGCCGACCGGGTGGACCGCCGCCTGCTGGTGATCGCCGTCGACGTGGCGCGCGCCGTCGTCCTCGGCGTGCTGACACTCGCCCTCGTCACCGGCCGAGCGGGCATCGCGGTGGTCCTCGCCGCGATGTTCCTGCTGGGCACCGCCGAGGTCTTCGCCGACACGACCTCCGGGACGCTGCTGCCGATGGTCGTCGACCGCGCCGACCTCGGCGTCGGCAACGCCCGGATGATGGCCGGTGCGCTGACCATGAACCAGATGGCCGGCCCTGCCCTGGGCGCGGTGCTGTTCGCGACGGGCTCGGCCTGGCCGTTCCTGGTGCAGGGGCTGTGCGTGGCGCTCGGCGCGCTGCTGCTCGTGCGCATGGCGCTGCCCCCGCTCCCCCGCGCGCCGGGCGGGCGGCACGTCGGCCGGGAGATCGTCGAGGGGCTGCGCTGGACGTGGGGCAACGGCCCGGTGCGCACGCTGACGATCACGATCGTCACCTTCAACGTCACCTACGGCGCCGCGTGGTCGGTGCTGGTGCTCTACGCGACCGACCGGCTGGGGCTCGGCGCGATCGGGTTCGGGCTGCTGACCACGGTGACGGCGGTGGGGGGCCTGCTCGGCACCGCGTCCTACGACTGGCTGGCCCGGCGCGCCGACCTCGCCCTGCTCATGCGCGTCGGGCTGGTCATCGAGACCCTCACGCACCTGGGCCTGGCGCTGACCACGGTCCCGTGGGTCGCGGCGACGATCCTGTTCGTCTTCGGCGCGCACCTCTTCGTCTGGGGGACGACGTCACGGACCATCCGCATGCGGGCGGTGCCCACGGAGCTGCAGGGCCGGGTGGGCAGCCTCTACTACATCGGCGTGTTCGGCGGGATCGTCGCCGGCCAGGCGCTCGGCGGCGTCATCGCCAAGGTGTGGGGCATCACCGGGCCGTTCTGGTTCGCCTTCGTCGGCTCGGCGGTGATCCTCGCGCTCATCTGGCGCGAGCTGGCCCACGTCGCGCACGCCGACGAGGCCGCGCCCACGGGCTGACCACGAGCTCGGCCGCGGCAGCGCGTCCCCGCCCGCCGTGGTGCAATGCCAGGTCCGGGAGGACGACCTCCCGGCGACGGACGGGACGGTGATGCAGCACTCCAGCTCCCGGTCCGGCGACGGGTCCGGGCACCGCCGCTCCTGGTGGGGGGCGGCGCGCCGCACCTGGGCCCGGCACCCCCGGATCGGCCTCGCGATGCGAGCCGCCGTCGCGGCCACGCTCGCCTGGTGGCTGGCCCTCCTGGTCCCCGGCCCCCTCTCGGACTACCCGTACTACGCCCCGCTCGGCGCGGTCATCGCCACCACCGCGTCCACCCTGGCCGGCTCGGTCCGCTCGTCGGTGCAGACGGTCGCCGCCATCGCGCTGGGTGCCGGGGTCGCCCTGGTCGGCGACGTGCTGATCGGCCAGCGGCTGGTCACCCTCGCCGTCGTCATCGCCGTCAGCGTCGTGCTCTCCGGGTGGGAGTGGCTGGGCAGCGCCAGCAGCTGGCTGTCCACGGCCGCGTTGTTCATCCTGCTCTTCGGCAACGAGAACACGACGGCGTACGTGCTCGGCTACCTCGGGCTCACCTTCATGGGGGCGCTCGTCGGCCTCGCCGTGACCGCCGCCTTCCCGCCGCTTCCCCTGGCACCGGCGGAACAGACGCTCGCGACCCTGCGGGACGCCCTCGCCGGGCAGCTGGACGACCTGGTCGACGGGTTGCGGCAGGACCACCCACCCACGCAGGACGAGTGGCGCGGCCGGATCCGCACGCTCGACCCGCTGCTGGCCCACATGCGCGACGCCGTCCGCCTGACCGACGAGGCCCGCCGGGGCAACCGCCGCGCGACCCGGTACCGGGAGGCGGCCGACCGTCAGTACCGGCAGGCCCGGGCGCTCGAGCGCCTGACGCTGCTCGTCGAGGACCTCACCCAGCTGATCGCCGAGACCGAGCTCGCCGATCTGGAGACGGTCCCGCTGGGGCCGCGGCTGCGACCTCCGGCATCCCGGGCCCTGGCCGCCCTGGCGGACGTGCTCCGCTCGGTCGGCGGCGCGACGGCCGACCCCGAGGCCGTCCGCCGGGCCGATGCCGCGCTTGCCGAGTTCACCACCGAGCTGCGCCGCGCCCGGGCCACCACCGACGACGACCTGCTCGACGCCGGAAACATCGCCGGGGCCGTCCGCCGGTCGCTGGAGTCCGTCCGCCCGGCGGGCGATGCTTGACCCTCGACCCGGTCGAGGCCCGAGGGTCCGGGGCGTGGAGGAACGCATGCGGGGGATCGGCCGGATGGCGCGCGACTCGGGCCTGACGGTGAGCGCCCTGCGGTTCTACGACGGCGCCGGCGTGCTCGTGCCGGCCCGCGTGGACCCGTGGAGCGGCTACCGCTGGTACAGCGACGAGCAGGTCGTCGTCGCCCGGCTCGTCGCCCGGCTGCGGCGGGTGGCCATGCCGCTCGCCGAGATCCGCCGGGTGGTCGAGCACCGGGACGACCCGGCCGTCGCCGATGTCGTCCTCGAGGCGCACCTGCGGCGCCTGGAGGACGGGCTGGCCGACGCCCGCCGCGAGCTCTTCCACGCCCGATCCCTACTGGCCCAGGAGAGCCTCATGACCAGCATCCGCAGCACGACCGCGACCTTCCTCGACGCCCTGCGGGGCGTGCGCTTCGCCGTCGGCCGCGACCCCGAACTCCCGGCGCTCACCGGCGTGCTCCTCGACGCCGACGCCGACGACGTCCGCCTGGTGGCCACCGACCGCTACCGCCTGGCCGTGCGAACCCTGGCCGACGCCGCCGTGGAGGGCCAGGCCGTCAGCGCCGTCCTCCCCGTGGCGCTGGTCGACGAGGCGCTGCTGACCCTGACGCCCGACGACGGCCCCCTGACCGTCTCGGTGGACGGCGCGGACGTCGTCCTCGCGGCCGGCGACAGGTCGGTGCGCGGGCGCCGCGTGGACGCCGACTTCCCCGACTACCGCCGGATCGTGCGGGCGTCGGGCAGCTCCCGGGTCGAGGTCGACGTCGCGCGGTTCCGCGAGCAGCTGGCCGCCGCCCCGATCCGGACGGTGCGCAGCCCGGAGGACGGCACCGAGCACGCCGCCACCGTGCTGAGCCTCGGCGACGTCGAGGTGGGCGTGAACCGCGAGTTCCTGCTCCAGGCCCTGGACGCCGAGGACGCCGGCCAGCTGGTGCTCGACCTCGACGGGCCGATCGCGCCGCTGGTCATGCGGGCACCGGGCCGGTCCGGCGACCTCAGCATGCTGATGCCGATCGCGCTGGACTGATCTAGCGCCGCTGTGCGCTGATCGGGGTCTCGGGCAGCTCATCACCCCGATCAGCGCACAGTCGCGGGGCCGGCTCAGCCCAGCGGCGAGCGGGGGAGCAGCCGGTCGCTGATGATCCGCTTCTGGATCTCGCTGGTGCCCTCGAAGATCGTGGTCAGCCGGGCGTCCCGCCAGTGCCGCTCCACCTGCCGCTCGGTGGTGTAGCCGTTCCCGCCGTGCAGCTGCATGGCCTGGTTGGTCACCCGCACCGACATCTCGGTGGCCTCCAGCTTCACCATCGACGCCTCCTTGTGCACCGGCAGCCCCAGGTCGAGCAGGTGGGCGACCTGGCGGTAGAAGGCGCGCGACTGCTCGATCTGCGCGGCCATCTCGGCGACGGCGAAGCGCAGCGCCTGGAAGTCGCCGATCGGGTGGCCGAACTGCTCGCGCTCCTGCAGGTAGCGGATGCAGTCCTCCAGCGCCGCGCGCGCCAGCCCCACGGCCCGGGCCGCGGTGTGCACGCGGGCGGTGTTGAGGAACTTCTGCGCCTCGGCGAATCCCGCCTGCTTCGCGGCGTCCCCCTCCTCGGCGCTCTCCTCCTGCGCGGCCTTCGCCTGGTCGATCACGTTCTCCCGGGGGATCCGGACGCCGTCGAAGGTGAGGTCCCAGGTTAGGAAGCCGTGGTAGCCGATCTTGTCGATCGGGGAGCCGGACAGGCCCTCGGGGAACTCCCCGCGCTCCTTCTCCAGCAGCAGGTTGATCAGCCCGGCCGAGCGCGACTCCCCCGGCTCCGGGTCGCGCTCGCGCACCAGGACCTGGATGAAGTCGGCGGCCTTGGCGTTGCCGCACCAGCGCTTGCGGCCGGTGACGACCCACTCGTCGCCGTCGAGCACCGCCCGGGTGGAGACGCCGGCGAGGTCGGAGCCGGCGTCGGGCTCCGAGAGCGCGATCGCGCCGATCCACTCCCCCCGGGCGCTGCGGCCCAGCAGCTCGTGCCGCCGGTCGGCGTCGAGGACCGCCGTCCCCAGACCCTGGGAGCGGGCCAGGATGCTCGCCGTCGACATCCAGGCGCGGGCCAGCTCCTCGCTGACCATGCAGTACTCGAAGACGCCGAGGCCCAGTCCGCCCTGCTCCGCGGGCACGGTGATGCCGAAGTAGCCCAGCTCGGCCAGCCGCGCCAGCAGGGACGCCGGGATCTCGCCCTTCTGCGGGTCGAGCTCGTTCGCGACCGGCAGCACCTCCTCCATCGCGAACCGGCGCGCCTGCTCCTGCAGCGCCTCCCGCTCCGGGGTGTGCCACGGCGGCAGCAGCACCGGCGGCTGCGGCTCGCGGATCTCGTCGGTGCTGGTCATGGCGCGTCCTCCTCGTCGAGGGCGGTGATCACTCCACCTTGGCGGCTGCCTGTTCCCCCGGCACGCCGTCGTCACCCGCGAGGTGAGCAGCCTCACGGGTGGGTCACGTCGTGGCGGCGGTGTAGCGGGCCGCGAGAACGCGCAGCCGCTCGACGAGCTCCGGCGGCTCGAGCACCCGGAAGTCCAGGTCGAGCAGCGAGATGTACACGGCCATCGTCTCGAAGCTGTCCGCCCCCGTCACGAGCGTGCTGGTGCGCGCGTCGACCGGCTCGACGACGCCGACGGCCGGGTTGATGCGGGCACGCACCTCGGCGGCCGGCGCCAGCACGGTGATCCGGGCGTGGACGGCCCACCCCTCCGAGGCCACCGCCCGCATGACGTAGGCGCGCAGGTCCTCGGTGGGCAGGGGCTCCGGGGTGAACCGCCGGCCGGTGCGGGGGCCGAGGGCCAGGCGGTCGACCCGGAACACCCGCCAGCGGCCGCTCTCCGGCTCGCGACCCAGCAGGTACCACCGGCGCTCCCAGCTGACGAGCCGGTACGGCTCGACGAGCACGCGGACGCCGTCGTGCTCGAAGCGCAGCCACTCCACGTCCCGGATCGCCGCCGCCACCGCGGTGAGCACGGTCGGGTCGACCGGCGGATCCTCCTCGGGTGTGCCCGCGTCGTCGGCGATCTGGGTGGTGGCCGCCGTCAGGCTGCTGACCTGGCGGCGCAGGCGTGCGGGCAGCACCTGCTCGAGCTTCGCCAGTGCCCGCGCGCTGGTCTCCGCGACGCGCTCGATCGCGCTCGCCGACGCAGCCCGCAGGCCGAGCGCGAGGGCGACGGCCTCGTCGTCGTCGAGCAGCAGCGGCGGGAGCGATGCGCCGGCCCCCAGCCGGTAGCTCCCCAGCGAGCCGCGGGTGGCCTCCACGGGATAGCCGAGGGTGCGCAGTCGCTCCACGTCGTTGCGGACGGTCCGCGTCGTCACCCCCAGACGGTCCGCGAGCTCCGGCCCCGACCAGGCCGGCCGGGCCTGCAGCAGGGCGAGCAGGGCCAGCAGACGGGCCGACGTCTCGAGCACCGGAGAATCCTCGCACCAACAGGAACGAACCGTTCCTGTTGGCCTCCTAGGTTCGTCCCATGACCTCCACGACGGACACTCCGACCACCTCCTCCACCGGCATCCGGCCGTTCCGGGTCGAGATCCCGCAGGCCGACCTCGACGACCTCCTCGCCCGGCTGGGGCGCACCCGCTTCCCGGCACCCGCCCCGGGCGACGACTGGACCTACGGCGTCCCGAACAGCTACCTGGTCGACGTCGTCGAGCAGTGGCGCACCGCGTACGACTGGCGTGCGGCGGAGGCGCGGATGAACGAGTTCCCGCACTTCCTCACCGATATCGACGGCCAGACGATCCACTTCCTGCACGTTCCGTCGGTGGAGGCCG
Source organism: Blastococcus sp. SYSU DS0753 (assembly GCF_054051175.1). Classification (NCBI taxonomy): domain Bacteria; kingdom Bacillati; phylum Actinomycetota; class Actinomycetes; order Geodermatophilales; family Geodermatophilaceae; genus Blastococcus; species Blastococcus sp. SYSU DS0753. The sequence goes on from NZ_JBJHAT010000015.1 coordinate 84,187, forward strand.
GCGCCACCCCGTTGCTGCTGCTGCACAGCTACCCGGGCTCCTTCGTCGACTTCCTCGAGCTCATCCGCCCGCTGACCGATCCGGTCGCCCACGGCGGTGCGGCCGAGGACGCCTTCTCCGTGGTGGTGCCCTCGATGCCGGGGTTCGCCTTCAGCACCCCGGTCACGGACCGCGGCTGGACCACGGCCCGCGTCGCCCGCACCTACGACTCCCTCATGCGACGGCTCGGCTACGACAGCTACGGCGCGCACGGCAGCGACACCGGGGCGATGGTCGCCCGCGAACTCGGCCTGCTCGAGCCGGCGGGCTTCCTCGGCGCCCACGTCCTGCAGCTGTTCTCGTTCCCCTCGGGCGACCCGGCCGAGTTCGAGAAGCTCGAGCCGAAGGATCACGCGGCGCTGGAGCACCTGCAGTGGTTCCAGTCGGTCGGCGGCTACAACGCGCTCAACGCCTCCCGCCCGCAGACCGTCGCCGCCGCGTTGTCGGACTCCCCCGTCGGGCAGCTCGCGTGGAACGAGCTCTTCCAGTCCTTCGGCAACGGCACGAGCCTCGTCACCACCGAGCAGATCCTCACCGAGGTCACCCTCGAGTGGCTCACGAACACCTCGGCGAGCGTCGGCCGGTACCACTTCGAGGAGGCCCACGCGCAGCGCGAGCCGGCCGTCAACCACTCGCCCGTCGGCGTCGCGGTCTTCTCCGACGACTTCAAGAGCATCCGCGCCTTCGCCGAGCGGGACAACGACGCCATCGTCCACTGGAGCGAGTTCGAGGGCGGGGGGCACTACGCGGCGCTCGAACGGCCGGACGTCCTCGCCGGCGACATCCGGGCCTTCTTCGCCACGCTGGCGCGCACCGCCCGCTGACCGCCGGGCGGTCGGTGCGGCTAGTGCGTGCGGTCCCTCGCCAGCCGGATGAAGTGCTCGACCAGCGCGGCGTCGTCGACGGTGCCGGTGTTCACGGCCTTCGCCGGGTCCACGCCCTGGAACAGCCGCTTGAGCGGCACCTCCAGCCGCTTGCCGGTGCGGGTGTGCGGCACGCCGGGGACGGCGATGACCTCGTCGGGCACGTGGCGCGGGCTGGCCGTCGTCCGGATCTCCTCCCGGAGCCGCCCCACGAGCTCGTCGGTCAGCTCCTCCCCCGGGGCGAGCTGCACGAACAGCGGCATCCAGTAGCCGCCCTCGGGCAGCTCGACCCCGAGCACGACGCAGTCGACGACCTCGGGGAAGGCCTCGACGGCGGCGTAGATGTCCGCGGTGCCCATGCGCACCCCGCCGCGGTTGAGCGTGGAGTCCGACCGGCCGGTGATGATGCAGGTGCCGCGCTCGGTGATCTCCAGCCAGTCGCCGTGCCGCCACACCCCGGGCCACGGCTCGAAGTACGCCGCCCGGTACCGCGCGCCGTCCGGGTCGTTCCAGAAGTACAGCGGCATCGAGGGCATCGGCTCGGTGACCACCAGCTCCCCCAGCTCGCCGACCACCGGCTCGCCCTGCTCGTTCCACGACTCCACGGCCACACCCAGCATGGGCCGCTGCAGCTCGCCCACCGTGACCGGGAGCAGCGGTGAGCTCCCGATGAAACCGGTGGCGACGTCGGTGCCACCGGACGCGGAGACCAGCTGCAGGTCCGTGCCCACGGCGTCGTAGACCCAGCGGTAGGAGGCCTCGGGCAGGGGGGAGCCGGTGCAGCCGAGCACGCGCAGCGCGGAGAGGTCGTGGTCGTCGCCGGGGCGGACGCCGGCCTTCTGACAGGCGCCCAGGTACCCGGGGCTGGTGCCCAGCAGGGTGATCCCGACCTTCGCGGCGAGGGCGAACTGCGCGTCCACGGTCGGGTAGGCGGGCGCCCCGTCGTGGAGCACCGCCGTGGCGCCCGACAGCAGCGAGGAGGCGACGACGTTCCACATCATCCAGGCGGTGGAGGTGTACCAGTAGAAGCGGGCGCCCGGCGCCAGGTCCTGGTGCAGCAGCCCCCACTTGAGGTGCTCCAGCACCACCCCGCCGTGACCGTGCACGATCCCCTTGGGGAGCCCGGTCGTGCCCGACGAGTAGACGATCCACAGCGGCGCGTCGAACGGCGTCGGCTCGAACGCCGGGTCCTGCCGGTCGGCGACGGCGTCGGCCCAGGGCAGGGCGCCGTCGGGCACCTCGTCGGGGAAGAGCCGGGGGACGGCGATCGTCGTCCGCACCGTGGGCAGCGCCTCGCGCAGCTGCGCCACCACCTCACGCCGGTCGTGCGCTCGCCCGTTGAACCGGTACCCGTCGACGGCGACCAGCACGGTGGGCTCGATCTGGGCGAACCGGTCGAGGACGGCGCGGGTGCCGAAGTCGGGCGCGCAGGACGACCAGACGGCCCCGACCGCGGCCGCGCCGAGGAAGGCGACGATCGTCTCGGGGACGTTGGGCAGATAGCCGGCGACCCGGTCACCGGGACGGACGCCGAGGCGGCGCAGCGTGGCGGCGAAGGCCCCCACCTGGCCACGGAGTTCGGCCCACGGGATCTCGACGGGCTCGGTGTCCTCCGCGACGGCGATCAGCGCGGGCCGGTCGTCGGCGGCCTGGCGGAACACCTGCTCGGCGTAGTTGACCGCCGTCCCCGGGAACCAGACCGCGCCCGGCATCTCGCGGGAGGTGAGCACCTGGTCATCGGGGACGTCGAGCACGCCGGTCCAGCGGGCGAGGTCACCCCAGAACTGGTCGAGGTGCTCGATCGACCACCGCCACAGGGCGTCGTAGTCGACCGGGTCACCGAAGGAGAGGCCGCGGCGCTGCGCCACCCAGCCGGCGAAGGCGGCGCTCCGGGTGCCGGCGATCGACGCGGCGGTGGGCCGCCAGAGGATCTCGGGGATCTCGCTCACGCCCGCACCATGCCATCCTGGACGCCCGCCGACCACGCCCACCCGAGGAGGGCCCGTGCTGCCCGACCCCGCCGGCGAGCGGAACGTCCTCGGTGGGCCGCTGGAGCCCTGCGGCACGGACCCGGTCACCGGCTTCTACCGCGACGGGCACTGCCGCAGCGGCCCCGACGACCTCGGCCGGCACACGGTCTGCACCGTCGTCTCCACCGAGTTCCTGGCGGTGCAGCGGGAGCTGGGCAACGACCTCAGCACCCCGCGCCCGGAATACGGCTTCCCCGGGCTGCGGCCGGGCGATCGCTGGTGCGTGGTCGCCACCCGCTGGCTGCAGGCCTACCAGGCGGGTGCGGCGGCGGGGGTCGTGCTGGCCGCCACCAACGCCCGCGCCCTGGAGGTCGTGCCGCTGGAGGCGTTGCGCCGCTACGCCGTCGACGTCCCGGACGACGCCAGCGGTCTGGGCTGAACCGCCGGGCTCAGCCCCCGGACCCTCCACCGCCCAGCATCCAGCTGTGCTTGTTGACCGCGCCGCGCGCGTCCGGGCCGTCCGTCCGGTCGCGGTCGAGGCGGCCGTCGGGCAGCTCGTCGCGCCACTCCTCCTGCCGCGGCCCGCGCCGGACGTAGAGGGTTGCGGCGACCACCACCAGCACCGCCGCCGTGATCAGCAGCCACTCCACGGGACCTCCTCGTGCCGGACACCCGCCACCCTAGGCGCCGCGGTGGGGGCCGGCCTGGAATGAACCCTCGGCCGGCGGCGCTGCGGCCGGGCATGAGCGACCTCCTCGACACGCCCGTGACCACGCTGCAGGGCGCCGCCACGACGCTGCGGGAGCTGACCGCCGGCGGCCCGGCGCTGGTCGTCAACGTGGCCAGCCGCTGCGGCCTGACCCCGCAGTACACCGCGCTGGAGGCGCTGCACGAGGAGTACCGCGACCGCGGCTTCACCGTCGTGGGCGTGCCCTGCAACCAGTTCATGGGGCAGGAGCCCGGCACCGCCGAGGAGATCGAGCAGTTCTGCTCGGCCACCTACGGCGTCACCTTCCCGCTGACGGAGAAGGCCGAGGTGAACGGCCCGGGCGCGCACCCGCTCTTCCGGCAGCTCACCGCCGTGCCCGACGTGGACGGGCAGGACGGCGACGTCGCCTGGAACTTCGAGAAGTGGGTGCTCAGCGGCCAGGGCGAGGTGGTGGCCCGCTTCCGGCCGCGCACCGAGCCCGACGCCCCCGAGGTCCGGGCCGCCATCGAGTCGGTCCTGCCGGTCTGACGCCGGCCCCTCACCCCAGGCTCGTGGTCGCGACCCCGGCCGCACGGTGCTGGGGCCACGGCCCCAGCACTGGGGCGGCGCGGTCGGGCGGGAGCGCCTAGGTTCGCGCCATGGCCGATCTGCGCTTCTGGTTCGACCCGGTCTGCCCGTTCGCCTGGATGACGAGCAAGTGGGTCCGGCAGGTGAGCGCGCAGCGGGAGTACGCCGTCGAGTGGCGGTTCATCTCGCTGCGGCTGCTCAACGCCCACGTCGACTACGCCAGCCACTTCCCGCCCGAGTACGAGGCCGGGCACACGTCGGGCCTGCGCCTGCTGCGGGTCGCCGCCCGCACCCGCGCCGAGCACGGCCCCGAGGCCGTCGGCCCGCTCTACGCGGCGCTCGGCGCACGCGTCTTCGAGCAGCCCGCTAGCCCGGGCGACGAGGCGCGGCGCGGCACCCGGGAGTTCGCCGAGCCGGCGCTCGCCGAGGCGGGGCTGCCCACGGCGCTCGCCGATGCCGTGGACGACGACAGCTGGGACGCGCAGATCCAGGCGGAGACCGACGAGGCGCTCGGGCTCGCCGGCAAGGACGTCGGGACGCCGATCCTGCACTTCCGGCCCCCCGAGGGCGTGGCGTTCTTCGGGCCGGTCATCAGCCGGCTGCCCGCCGAGGACGAGGCCGTCGCGCTGTGGGACCACGTCGTGGGGCTCGCTTCGTTCCCCGGCTTCGCCGAGCTGAAGCGCAGCCTGCGCGAGCGCCCCCAGCTGCCGGCCTTCGGTGTGCAGGCCGGCGAGATCGGCCGGCAGGAGGACTGGCACGGCGGGAGCCGCCGGCAGAAGCGCTGAGCTGTCGCGGCCCCATGCGGGAGTGGCGGGATCGACCGAGCGAGCTAAGGTAAGCCTTATCTGACCACGCCGTCCGTCCCGGGAGCTGCTCGTGGCCACCACGGTCGACGTCCCGGCCCGGGACTCGGCACGACCTCCGGCACCGCCGGCGCGCGGCCGACGGCTGGGCACGCTGGCCCTGCTGCTGGTGCTGGTCGTCGCCGCCGCGCTGGCCAGCATCGCGGTCGGCACGCGCTCCATCGGCCTCGCCGACGTGTGGCGGTCGCTGCTCGACTCGGCGCTGGGTTCCGAGGAGGCGGTGATCGTCCGGCAGCTGCGGGTCCCCCGCACGGTGCTGGGGCTCATGGTCGGTGCGGCGCTGGGCGTGGCCGGGGCCCTGATGCAGGGACACACCCGCAACCCGCTGGGCGACCCCGGGCTGCTCGGCGTGACCGCCGGCGCCAGCCTCGCCGTCGTGCTGGCCATCGCCGCGCTGGGCATCCGGACGCCCGGTGACTACGTCTGGTTCGCCTTCGCCGGCGCCCTGGTCGGCACGGTCCTGGTCTACGCGATCGGCTCGGCCGGGCGCGGCGGGGCCACACCGGTCACCCTGGCGCTCGCGGGGGCCGCGCTGTCGGCGCTGTTCTTCGCCCTGGTGCGCGCCGTCGTCGTCACCGACGAGCAGACCCTGGACAGCTTCCGGTTCTGGGTGGTCGGCTCGCTGGCCGGCCGCGGGGCCGACATCGCCTGGCAGGTGGGCCCGTTCATCGCGGCCGGGGTGGTGCTCGCCCTGGCCAACGCCCCGGCGCTGAACCTGCTCGGGCTCGGTGAGGACGTCGCCCGCGGCCTGGGCCAGCGCGTCTGGCAGGCGCGGACGATCGGCCTGGCCGCCATCACCCTGCTGGCCGGCGCCGCGACCGCCGCCTGCGGGCCGATCGCCTTCGTCGGCCTGGTCGTGCCGCACGTCGTCCGCGCGCTCACCGGCCCCGACCACCGGTGGCTGATCCCCTGCTCCGGCCTCCTGGGCGCCGCGCTGCTGCTGGCCGCCGACGTGATCGGCCGCGTCGTGGCCCGCCCGGGGGAGCTGCAGGTCGGCATCGTCCTGGCGCTCATCGGGGCGCCGTTCTTCGTCGCGCTCGTGCGACGTCGCCGGACGGTCACCCTGTGACCGCCACCGCCCCGGCCCGCCCGCGGCCCGCGCCGACCACCCGCCCCCCGCTGCGCAGCGGCACGCCCGTGCGGGTGGGCCCGGTCTCGGCGATCGTCCGCTGGCGCGACGTCGTCGTGCCGGTGGCCGCGCTGGCCGCGCTGGTGCTGGTCTCGGCCCTGAGCATGGGGCGCGGCGACTACCCGATCGGCGTCGGCGAGGTGCTGCGGACGCTGGTCGGCCTGGGCGAGCAGACGCAGGAGTTCATCGTCCTGCAGCTGCGCGCCCCGCGGGTCGTCGTCGGCGCGCTGGTCGGGCTGGCCCTCGGGGTCTCCGGCGCGCTCTTCCAGACCTTCGCCCGCAACCCGCTCGCCTCCCCCGACACCCTGGGCATCACCAGCGGCGCCTCGGTGGGGGCGGTGGCGGCCATCGTGCTGACCAGCGGCACCTCCACCGGCGAGGTACTGGGCGGTCTCGGCGTTCCCCTGGCCGCGCTGCTGGGCGGCCTGGTCACCGGCGTGCTGCTGTTCGTGCTGGCCTGGCGGGCGGGGATCGACGGGTACCGGCTGGTCCTCATCGGCATCGCGCTGTGGTCGGTCGGCGCCGCGCTGGTCGACTGGCTGCTCACCCGCGCCGAGATCTACGACGCCGCGTCGGCGTACGTGTGGATCACCGGCTCGCTCAACGCCCGCACCTGGAACGACGCGCTGCCCCTCGCCGTCGCCGTCGCCGTGCTGCTCCCGCCGGCGCTCGCCGCCGGCCGGGCGCTGGGGGTCATGCAGTTCGGCGACGACACCGCGCGCGGGCTCGGCGTGCGGCTGGCCGGGGCGCAGACCGCGGTCGTGCTGCTCGCGGTGGGCCTCGTCGGCTTCGCGGTCTCGGCCGCCGGGCCGATCACGTTCGTGGCCCTGGTCGTGCCGCAGATCGCGGTGCGGCTGACCCGCGGCTCGCGCCCGCCGCTGCTGACCTCGGGGCTGCTCGGCGCGCTGCTCGTGGTGGCCGCCGACCTGGTGACCCGGACGATGCTCCCCCAGGCCCTGCCGGTCGGCATCCTCACCGCCGCGATCGGCGCTCCCTACCTGCTCTGGCTCCTGGTCCGTGGAAGGCGGCGAGCGACAGCATGACGATCCACCCGGGTACCGAGCTCCTGCACCGGGCGGAGCCCGCCGCCCCACCGGCACCCGTGCGGCTGGCGGCGGAGGAGCTCCGGCTGGCCTACGACGACCAGGTCGTCGTGGACGGGCTCGACCTCGCGCTGACCGAGGGCTCCTTCACCGCGATCGTGGGTCCGAACGGCTGTGGCAAGTCCACGCTGCTGCGCGCGCTCGGCCGGCTGCTGCGCCCGGCGTCGGGCCAGGTGCTGCTGGACGGCCGGTCGATCGCCCGCACGCCGACCCGCGAGGTGGCGAAGGTGCTCGGCCTGCTGCCGCAGACGCCGGTGGCCCCCGAGGGGCTCAGCGTCGGCGACCTGGTGGCCCGCGGGCGGCACCCGCACCAGACGTGGCTGCGCCAGTGGTCGCGCGACGACGAGGCCCTGGTGGCCGAGGCGCTGTCCTGGACGGGCATGGCCGAGCTCGCCGACCGCCCGGTCGACGCGCTCTCCGGCGGCCAGCGGCAGCGGGCCTGGATCTCGATGGCGCTGGCGCAGGGCACCGACCTGCTGCTGCTCGACGAGCCCACCACCTACCTCGACCTCTCCCACCAGATCGACGTCCTGGACCTGGTGGGCCGGCTGCACGCCGAGCGGGGCCGGACGGTCGTGGTCGTACTGCACGACCTCAACCTCGCCGCCCGGTACGCCCAGCGGCTGGTGGCGATGAAGGACGGTGCGCTCGTCGCCTCGGGCACCCCGCACGAGGTGCTCACCGAGCACCTCCTCGCCGAGGTGTTCGACCTCGAGGCCCGGGTGCTCCCCGACCCGGTGACGGGGACGCCGATGGTCGTGCCGGTGCGCCGCCTGCGGTGACCCGCCTTCCCTCCGGGACTTAGGGCAGGCTAACCTTCCCTCGATCGGGATGATCATGCATCCCCGCACCCGAGGGAGTCCCCTTGCACCGCACCTCTCGCCGCCTGCTCGGCGGCTTCCTGGCCCTGGGCACGGCCGTCGGCCTCAGCGCCTGCGGGTCCGAGGACACGGACACCGACGCGGGCGCCGGTACGGAGCCGACCGCCTCCGGCGAGGCCTGGGAGTACACCGACGCCCTGGACAACACCGTCGAGCTGGACGAGACGCCGACCCGGATCGCCGGCCTCAACGACGTCATGGCCTCGCTGTGGAACTACGGCGTCGAGCCGGTGGCCACCTTCGGCCAGACCTCCGCGGCCGACGACGTCGCGTTCGAGGGGCGCGACCTCTCCGACGTCGAGATCGTGGGCGAGACCTACGGGCAGATCGACCTCGAGCAGCTGGCCGCGGCCGACCCCGACCTGATCATCACCTCGGTCTACCCGGTGGACTCGGCGGGGACGCTGGACCCGTCGTCGCCGCCGTACGGCATCGAGTCGCCCGAGCAGCTCGAGCAGCTCGAGCAGATCGCCCCCGTCGTCGCCATCGCCTACCGCGGGTCGGCCGCCGACGTCATGGAGGAGGTGGCCGACCTCGCCGAGAGCCTGGGCGCGGACTCCGGCACCATCGAGTCGGCCCGCGCCGAGTACGAGGAGGCCGCGGCGGCGCTCACCGAGGCCGGCGAGAAGGGCCTCAGCGTCCTGCCGGTCTACGCCACCCCCTCGGAGGGCTGGTGGATGGGCAAGGCCGAGGACGACCCGGCCCTGCGCCTCTACTCCGACCTCGGCGTCGACTTCGTCGACCTGGGCGAGGAGGGCTACTTCTGGAAGCCGGTGGGCTGGGAGCAGGTGCCCGACTACCCCAGCGACGTGCTCCTGTACTCGCTGCGCGGGGGGATGACCCCCGAGGAGATGGCCACCCAGCCGACCGCCGCCCGGCTGCCGGCCCTCCAGGCCGACCAGGCCTACCCGTGGAAGTACATCGGCATGGACTACGCCGCCCAGGCCGAGTACATGCAGGAGCTGGCCGACTGGCTGACCGAGGCCGAGGACGTCACGCCCTGACGCACCGCCCCACTGCCGAGATCACGTGATCTCGGCGCAGCACGGCCCCGGGGGGGGGGGGGGGGGGGGGGGGGGGGGGGGGGGGGGGGGGGGGGGGGGGGGGGGGGGGGGGGGGGGGGGGGGGGGGGGGGGGGGGGGGGGGG
>NZ_JBJHAT010000016.1:0-88836 GCF_054051175.1 Blastococcus sp. SYSU DS0753
TGCGGCTGCAGTTCTGCACCGCGGCCAGCTCATCGGGCACGAACTCACTGACCTCTGGCGGCCCCACGGTGCCGGCGCGCTCGCCGCCGGGCAGCGGATCGGCCGGAGCCGGGCGCGCCGCGGCCAGGTCCATCACCAGCTCCGCCCGCAGCGCCGCCAACTGCGCCTCCGCGGCCACGATCTGACCCAGCAGCTCCGCCGCCTCCGCCGCACCCCGCCGGGCCGGCAACCACGCGCTCAACGGTTCACCCAACCGCGGCAACGGATCAGGGTCGGCCAGCTCCCACTCCGACGGCGGGCTCACCGGCATCACGGTCACCCCGACCGCGAACCCGACCACCGACATACCCGCAGGTTAGGACGGGGGTACGACAGTTTCAGCAGGTCGACGCCGCGCGCGGGTCGACCGGTCAGCCCGGCGACCAGCCCCGCCAGCAGCCCGATCACCGGGCCGTTCGGTTGTGGCGCCGGGTGGCCCCACGGGGAGGCCACCCGGCCGACCGTCAGAAGGGGAACTGCCGCCGGGTGTGCTGGACGCTGATCCAGTGGTCGGTGGTGAACTCCTCGATCGCCCACTCACCGCCGAACCGGCCGAGCCCCGAGTCCTTCTCGCCGCCGAACGCGGTGTTGTTCTCGTCGTTGAGCGGGGAGTCGTTGACGTGGGTCATGCCCGCCTCCACCTGCAGCGCGAAGTTGACGCCGCGCAGGGTGTCCCGGGTGAAGACGGCGCTGGAGAGCCCGTACTCGGTGTCGTTGGCGATCGCCAGCGCGTCGGCCTCGTCGCGGGCGCGGATGATCGTCGCGACCGGGCCGAAGACCTCCTGCCGGGCGGTGGCGACGTCGTTCGTCCCCAGCAGCACGTGCGGCGGCAGCACCGAGCCGATCGGCCCGGTCGGGTCGCCGCCGAGCAGCTGGTCGGCGCCGTCCTCGCGCGCCTGGGCGACCTTCTCCTGGATCCCCTCGAGCTGCTTGCCGTTGATGATCGGGCCGATCACGGTGTCGCCCTCGCGGGGGTCGCCGGCCTTGAGCCCGCGCACCCGCTCCACGTAGCGGTCGACGAACTCGTCGTGCACCGCGGCGTCCACCACGATCCGGTTGGTGATCATGCACACCTGGCCCTGGTGGAAGAACTTGCCGAACACGGCGGCGTCGACGGCGTATTCCAGGTCGGCGTCGTCGAGCACCACCAGCGGGCCGTTGCCGCCCAGCTCGAGCGAGAGCTTCTTCAACCCCGCCTTCTCGGCGATGCCCTTGCCCACCGGGGTGGACCCGGTGAAGGAGACGACGCGCGGCGTGGGGTGGCTGACGATCGCGTCCCCGATGTCGCGCCCGGCGCCGATGACGACCGACAGCAGCCCCGGCGGCAGCCCGGCCTCCTCGTAGACCTTGGCCAGCAGGAGGCCGCCGGTCACCGGGGTGTCGCCGGCCGGCTTGAGGACGACGGCGTTCCCGAGCGCCAGGGCGGGCGCGACCGAGCGGTTGGACAGGTGCATCGGGACGTTCCAGGGGCTGATCACGGCCACCACGCCCACCGGGCGGCGGTAGACCCGGCTCTCCTTGCCCTCGATGTCGGCCGGCAGGATCCGGCCCTCCATCCGGTACGGGTAGGACGACGCCTCGTGGAAGTCCCGCAGGGTGATCGCGAACTCGAACTCGGCGGCCGGTGCCGCGGCCCCGCTCTCGCGGATGTGCCAGTCGACGATCTCGTCCTTGCGCGCCTCCATGATCCGGGCGGCGCGGCGCATCACGTCGGCGCGGTCGCTGGGCAGCCGGGCCGCCCACTCGCGCTGCGCCTGCTTGGCGGTCGCGTACGCCTCGTCGAGATCCTCGGCGTTCGCCAGCGGGATCTCGGTCAGCGTCTCGCCGGTGTAGGGATCGGTGTCGGTGGCGGTCTTCCCGGCGCGCCCGGCGCGCCAGGTGCCGCCGATCGGCATGCGGTCGAAGCCGTCGTAGCGCTCGGGGGCGGTGGTGTCGGAAGCCATGGATCTGGCCCTACCCGGTCGTGTGCGACGGACACGTGGCGGTGGGCCGGCCGGTCAGCTGCGGGCAGGTCCGGGCGGGTCGGCGAGCCAGCGACGGCCGGCCCGGGCCTGGGTGGTGCTGTCCACCAGGAGGACCACGCCCGCGATCGTCACCAGGACGGCGCCCGGGACCGTGGTCCCGAGCTCATCCCAGTCGCCCAGGACCACGTGGATGCCGATGATGGCCGGGACGCCTACCCGGGCGAAGAACCGCTGGCGCGCCATCCGGTCCGCCACGTGGTCGGCTCGCGCTCGCCGGCCCGGCCCCGGGTCCCTGTGGTGGACGACGGCGTATTCGGCCAGCAGGCGCTCCTGCTGCCGTTGCCGGCCGCGCTCGGTCCCCAGGAGACCCCATCCCAGGAGCGCCAGGACGAGGGCACCAGCGGCTACGGCGGTCCACGTGCCCGTGGACCAGCTCGCCGGCTCCAGCCGCAGCAGAGCGAAGCCGACCGCGAAGGGCGGCAGGCCACCCGCGAGCATGCGGAGCTCGTGCCGGGCCCGCTCGCGCACCGCCGCGGCGGCATCCTCGGCCGGCAGGGGCCGGGTCCGCGCGGTGGACGCGCCGGACCGGCTGGTCCCGGTCGCCTGCGCCGGACCGTGGAACGGTTGCCCGGTCACCGCCCGGTCACCGCCCGGCGACGGGGCCGGCGAGCAGCACCGGCACGGGGGAGTGGTGGGTGACGTGCTCGGCGACGCTGCCGAGCATGCGGTGGGACAGGCCGCGGCCCCGCCGGCCCACGACGACGACGTCGGCGTCCTCCTGGCCGGCCACCTCCAGCAGCGCCGAGCCCGGCCGGCCGCTCACCAGCTCGACGACCGGCCTGGCCCCGGAGAACCAGGTGGTCCGCTCCTCCAGCAGGCCGCGGCACCGGTCCCGCTCGGTGCGGTCGGCGAACTCGACGACGTCGGGGTCGACCGCCATCACGAGCACCACCCGGGTGCCGTCGCCGGAGAAGAGCTGTGCCGCGTCCCGCAGCGACCGGTCGGACTCCGCGGACCCGTCGACGCCCACGACGACCGTCACCGCGCCGTCGGCCCGCGCGGACTCGGCGTCCGCGAGCGGTGTCCGCTCGACCACCCGGTGCTCGCGCCGCCCGCGCTCGATCGCCACCGGCACGAACAGCGGCCCGAGGACGGCGCCGAGGAAGTACCACTGGGGATCGCGGTAACCCCGGCGGCCGAGGAAGAGGGCGGCACCACAACCCACGGCTATCCAGACGACGAGGACGAGGACGACGAGGGCGGGTGTCGGCATGGTGCTCCTCCCGTGCAAGCGGGCCACGGCGTTCGCGCCCCTACGTGGCTGACGACCGGCGGAGGGATCGGGTTCCGGCACGTGGCCGCCACCTAGACTCGGCGGACGTGCCCCGGCAACCGTTGATCGCGCCCAGCCTGCTGTCCGCGGACTTCGCCCGCCTGGCCGACGAGGTGGCGCGCGTGGCCGACGCGGACTGGCTGCACGTCGACGTCATGGACGCGCACTTCGTGCCGAACCTGACCCTGGGGCTCCCGGTCGTCCAGGCGATCGAGCGGGTCAGCCCCGTGCCCCTGGACTGCCACCTCATGATTGAGCACCCCGAGCGCTGGGCGCCGGGGTACGCCGAGGCCGGGGCGCGCAACGTCACCGTGCACGCGGAGGCCTGCACCGATCCGCGGGCGGTGGCCCGGGACCTGCGCGCCGCGGGCGCGCTGGCCGGGCTGGCGATCAAGCCGGGCACGCCCCTGGAGGACTACCTCGACGTCCTCGCCGACTTCGACACCCTGCTGGTCATGAGCGTGGAGCCCGGCTTCGGCGGGCAGTCGTTCATCGCCGACGTGCTGCCCAAGGTGCGGCGGGCCCGGGAGCTCGTGGACGCCGGCGAGCTGACCCTCCTCGTGGAGATCGACGGCGGCATCAACGCCGACACCATCGAGCAGGCCGCCGAGGCAGGGGTGGACATGTTCGTCGCCGGGTCGGCGGTCTACGGCGCCGACGACCCCGGGAAGGCGATCGCCGCGCTGCGCGCGCAGGCCGCCGCGGCGATGCCCGGGTGAGCGCCTCCCTGGCCGAACTGCGCGGGATGGCCCGCGCCCGGGAGCTCGGCGTCGCGGTCCTCGGCACGACGAGCCCCAACCCCGCGGTGGGCGCGGTGGTCCTGGCCGCCGACGGCAGCGTCGTGGGGGAGGGGGCCACCGCCCCGCCCGGCGGTCCGCACGCCGAGGTGCGCGCCCTGGCCCAGGCCGGTGAGCGGGCCCGCGGCGGCACCGCCGTCGTCACGCTGGAGCCGTGCGCGCACACCGGGCGCACCGGTCCGTGCGCCGATGCGCTGCTGGCCGCCGGCATCGCGCGGGTCGTCGTCGCCGTGCCCGAGCCGACCGAGCTGGCCGGTGGGGGCGCGGAACGGCTGCGCGCCGCCGGGGTCGAGGTGGTCGTCGGTGTCGAGCGGGACGCGGCCGAGCGCGGGGCGCTCGCCGGGTGGCTGACCGGGGTCCGCGAACAGCGGCCGTACGTGATCTGGAAGGTGGCGACCACGCTGGACGGTCGCGTCGCCGCGGCCGACGGCAGCAGCCGCTGGATCACCGGGCCCGAGGCGCGGGCCGAGGTGCACCGGCTGCGGGCCGGCTGCGACGCCGTCGTCGTCGGTTCCGGCACCGCCCTCACCGACGACCCGCAGCTCACCGTGCGCGACGAGGACGGCCGGGACGCCGACCGGCAACCGCTCCGGGTGGTCGTCGACCGCCGGGACCGGCTGCCGGCCTCGGCCCGGGTGCTCGACGACGCCGCGCCCACGCTGGTCAGTCGCGCCGGGAGCCCGGCCGAGCTGCTCGCCGAGCTGTTCGCCCGCGACGTCCGCCGGGTGCTGCTCGAGGGCGGCCCGACGCTCGCTGCCGCGTTCCTGCGGGCGGGCCTGGTCGACGAGGCCGTCGTGCACCTCGCGCCGAAGCTGCTGGGCGCCGGTCCCTCGCTCGTCGGCGACCTGGGAATCACCGGGATCGGCGCGGCGCTGTCCTACTCGGTCGCCGACGTCCTCCCGTTGGGTGGGGACGTGCAGATCCGGCTGCACCCCACCGGGCACACTGAGGGCGGCACCCGCACCGGCGGGACCGGCACGGACGGAGGGAGCTGAGGTGTTCACCGGCATCGTCGAGGAGGTGGGCACCCTGGCCCGGCGCGAGGACCAGGGCGACTCCGCCGTCCTCAGCATCCGCGCCCGCACCGTCCTGACCGACGTCTCGCTGGGCGACTCCATCGCCGTCAACGGCGTCTGCCTCACCGTCACCGGCGTCCAGCCGAGCGTGGACGGCGCCGGTGTGTGGACCACCGACGTGATGGCCGAGACGCTGCGCCGAAGCAGCCTGGACGCCGTCGCCGAGGGCGCACCGGTCAACCTGGAGCGCGCCGTCGCGCCGCACACCCGCCTGGGCGGGCACATCGTGCAGGGCCACGTCGACGGCGTGGGCCAGATCCTGTCCCGCACGCCGGCGGAGCACTGGGAGGTCGTGCGCATCGGCCTGCCCACCGGGCTCGCCCGCTACGTCGTCGAGAAGGGCTCCATCGCCGTCGACGGCGTCTCGCTGACCGTCAGCGCGGTCAGCGCAGCGACCGACGCCGAACCCTGGTTCGAGGTCAGCCTCATCCCCACCACTCTCCGCGAGACCACGCTCGGCGCGCGCGCCCCGGGGGAGCCCGTCAACCTGGAGGTCGACGTGATCGCCAAGTACGTGGAACGTCTGCTGGGGGCCCGCGCATGAACGAGCCCCGCACCCGGCTGGACTCCATCGAGTCGGCCATCGCCGCCATCAAGGACGGCCGGCCCGTGGTCGTCGTCGACGACGAGGACCGCGAGAACGAGGGCGACCTCATCTTCGCCGCGGAGCTCGCCACCCCGGAGCTGGTGGCGTTCATGGTCCGCTACACCTCCGGCTACATCTGCGTGGCCGTGACCGAGGCCGACGCCGACCGGCTGGACCTGCCGCCCATGCACCGGGTGAACCAGGACCGCCTCGGTACCGCCTACACGGTCACCGTCGACGCCCGGGAGGGCGTCACCACCGGCATCTCCGCCGCCGACCGCGCGCACACCATCCGCACCCTCGCCGCCGCGGAGACCACCTCGGCCGACCTCGCCCGGCCCGGCCACGTCGTGCCGCTGCGGGCCCGCGACGGTGGTGTGCTGCGGCGCCCCGGGCACACCGAGGCCGCCGTCGACCTCGCGCTGCTGGCCGGGCTGCGCCCGTCCGGCGTGCTCTGCGAGATCGTCAGCGAGAAGGACCCGATCGGCATGGCCCGCAGCGAGGAGCTGCGGCTGTTCGCCGACGAGCACGACCTGTGCATGATCTCGATCGCCGACCTGATCGCCTACCGCAAGCGGTTCGACAAGCTGGTCGAGCGGGTGGCCGAGGCGATCGTGCCGCTGGCCCCCGGCACGTTCACCGCCGTCGGCTACTCGAGCTCCTACGACGAGCGCGAGCACGTGGCCTTCGTCTACGGGGACATCGGCGACGGCGAGGACGTGCTGGTGCGGGTGCACTCCGAGTGCCTCACCGGCGACGTCTTCGGCTCGCTGCGCTGCGACTGCGGGCCCCAGCTGCAGGCCGCGCTCGCCGCCGTCGCCCAGGAGGGCCGCGGCATCGTGCTCTACATCCGCGGGCACGAGGGCCGGGGAATCGGCCTGCTGCACAAGCTGCAGGCCTACCAGCTGCAGGACATGGGGGTCGACACCGTCGACGCCAACCTCGACCTCGGGCTGCCCGCCGACGCGCGCGACTACGGCACCGGCGCGCAGATCCTCGTCGACCTGGGCGTGCACACCATGCGGTTGCTGACCAACAACCCGGCCAAGCGCGCCGGCCTGGAGGGCTACGGCCTGCGGGTGCTCGGCCGGGTGCCGCTGCCCAGCCACGTCACCGCGGAGAACCTCGGGTACCTGCGCACCAAGCGCGACCGGATGGGCCACCTGCTCGACATCATCGAGCCCGAGACCGAGTCCGGTCCGGCCGACGCCCCGGGCGCCACGACGGTGCCGGGCACCGACGTGCCCCTCGGCCAGGACGAGCAGCCGGCATGAGCGGCAGCGGAGCGCCGCAGGCGACCCCGGTCGACGCGGCCGGGCTGACGCTGGGCATCGTCGCCACCACGTGGCACGCCGAGATCACCGGGACGCTGCTGGACCGTGCCGTCGCCGCCGCCGAGGCCTGCGGGGTTCCCGCGCCGACCGTCGTCCGCGTGCCGGGCGCGGTGGAGCTGCCCGTCGTGGCGCAGGCCCTGGCCGAGCGCCACGACGCCGTCGTCGCGCTCGGCGTCGTCGTGCGCGGGGGGACGCCCCACTTCGAGTACGTCTGCGATGCCGTGACCGCGGGGCTCACCCGCGTCGCCCTCGACGCCGGCAAGCCGGTGGGCAACGGCGTCCTCACCACCAACGACGAGCAGCAGGCCCGCGACCGGTCCGGCCTGCCCGGCTCGGCCGAGGACAAGGGCTGGGAGGCCACCCTCGCCGCGCTGCAGACCGCGCTCGTGCTCCGCGAGCTGCGGACGCCGCAGCGGCAGACCGGGTTCTCCGCGACCCCCGCCCGTCAGGAGGCCCGGTCGTGAAGACCTTCGACAGCCTGTTCGCCGAGCTCTCCGCCAAGGTGGCCGCCGGGGATGCTGCCTCCGGCACCGTCGCCGCGGTGCGGGACGGCGTGCACGCAGCCGGCAAGAAGGTCGTGGAGGAGGCCGCCGAGTCCTGGATGGCGGCCGAGCACGAGGGTGCCGACCGCACCGCCGAGGAGATCAGCCAGCTGCTCTACCGGGTGCAGGTGCTCATGCTGGCGCGGGGCCTCACGCTCGACGACGTCTACACCCACCTCTGATCCACCCCGAGACACAGGAGATCGAAAGTGCTGCGCGTCGCCGTGCCGAACAAGGGTGTGCTGAGCGAGCCGGCGGCGGAGATGCTCGCCGAGAGCGGCTACCGCCAGCGGCGCAGCACCAAGGACCTCGCCGTCTACGACCCCGACAGCGACACCGAGTTCTTCTACCTGCGCCCGCGCGACATCGCGGTGTACGTGGCCGCCGGCACGCTCGACGTGGGCATCACGGGCCGGGACATGCTGCTGGAGACCGCCCCGGCCGATGGTGAGGGCCCGAGCGCGGTGGAGGACATGCCGCTGGGCTTCGGCCGCTCCTCGTTCCGGTTCGCGACCCCCGTGGAGTCGGCGATCCAGCAGGTCGAGCAGCTGGCCGGCAAGCGGATCGCCACCGCCTACCCGGTGCTCCTGCGGCGCTACCTGGACGAGCAGGGGCTCAAGGCCGACGTGGTGAAGCTCGATGGCGCGGTGGAGACCGCCTGCCGGCTGGGCGTCGCGGACGCGGTCTGCGACGTGGTGGAGACCGGGACGACGCTGCGCGCCGCCGGGCTGCACATCATCGGGGAGCCCGTGCTCAGCAGCGAGGCCATCCTCGTGCGCCGTGAAGGGTCCGAGGAGATCCCCGCGGTGGCGCAGCTGCGCCGTCGGCTCCGCGGCGTGCTGGTCGCGCGGCAGTACGTGATGCTCGACTACGACTGCCCCAACGAGCTGCTCGACCGCGCCACCGCGGTCACCCCGGGCATCGAGGGGCCGACGGTCAGCCCGCTGCAGACCCCGGGCTGGTCGGCGGTGCGGGCCATGATCGCCCGCACCGAGACCAACCGGGTGATGGACGAGCTGTGGGAGCTCGGTGCCCGGGCGATCCTCGTCACCAGCATCCACGCCTCCCGGATCTGACGGACCCGCCGCTCGGGGCCTCCTGGCGAGCAGCCGGGCGCCGGCTGCGGTGGAACCCGAGGGCGGCGTCGCTCGTCTGCACCGGCATGCGACGCCTGCTGCTGCTCGCCCTCCTCGCCTCCGCGCTCGTGCTCGGCGCCTGCGCCACGGGGCGGGGCGACGGGGACGCGTCGTCGACCGGTGACGGGCGCGACGCGACCGGCGGTGGCCCGTCGGGCATCGCGCAGGCGGCGAACGACCTGCGGATCGTGGTCGACCGCGGGGACGGGACGCCGCCGGAGACCTGGACGCTGACCTGCGCCGGCGTCGCGGAGGGCACCCACCCGCGGGCGGAGGAGGCCTGCGCCCGTCTCGAGGACATGGCCGAGCCGTTCGCGCCGCTGCCGGACGACCGGGTCTGCACCGAGCAGTACGGCGGTCCGCAGACGGCCCGCATCACCGGGCGCTGGAACGGCGCGCCGGTCGACCTGGAGCTGTCCCGCGTCGACGGCTGCCGCATCGCGCAGTGGGACGCCCTGGGTCCCGTCCTGCCCGTACCGGTGGGGGAGGCGGCGACGCCGCTCGGCTGACGCCGGTCAGCGGACGCGCGCGGTGCGATCCACCAGGTCGATGGCGGTGCACAGACCCAGTGCCATGGCCCGGCCGCTGGTGGCCCCGGTGGCCAGCAGGCGGCCGATCGCCGGCCCGAGCGGGCGCTCGCCGACCAGCCCGCGGAGCACGGCGGCGTACTCACCGCTGACCTGCCCCGCTGCCGCGTGCCGCAGGAGCGCGCGGGACAGCTCGGTGGTGCGGCCACCGGCCAGCGAGCACACGCCCGCGGCGAAGCGCTCCGCTGCCGGGTGCCCGAGGAGCACCAGGCCCGCGATCGTCCCGGCCACGACGTCGTCACCGGCCGGCGTCAGCCCGGGGCCGAGGCCGATGAGCCGGGTGGCGGTGCGCAGCGCGGCCTCGAGGTCGGCGCGACGCACCGCGCCGCGCAGGGCGGCCAGCG
This sequence comes from Blastococcus sp. SYSU DS0753, assembly GCF_054051175.1. Lineage (NCBI taxonomy): Bacteria > Bacillati > Actinomycetota > Actinomycetes > Geodermatophilales > Geodermatophilaceae > Blastococcus > Blastococcus sp. SYSU DS0753. The sequence continues at coordinate 9,739 of NZ_JBJHAT010000016.1, forward strand.
GGCCGCCGGGCCCCGTGGGCAGCCCGGGCAGGGTGAAGGCGCTGTGCGGGACGCCCTCGCCGTAGAGGGCGGTGCGCAGCTGCCGGACCCCCTCGGGCAGGAGCGCGGGCCGTCCACCGGGCAGCCGCGGCCGCGGGTCCCACCAGGCCGACGCGCTGACCGCGAGGTCCCCGACGACGATCCGCCCGGCCCCCACCTCGGCGGGGGCGCCCGCCGGGAGCCCGGTCAGCGGGCGCCCGTTGCTCGGGCGGAAGAGGACGCAGCCCAGCGGCAGCCGGGCCGCATCGCTGGTCAGGACGCCGACGACCTCACCGAGGCCGCGCTCACCGGCCACCTGCACGTAGAGGGCGGCGGGGAGGCTCAGCAGCACGCGCGCCGGGCGGACGGGGCCGCGCAGCACGTCGGCGACGGCGGTGCTCGCCGCGGCGGGCACCGCCGACGGCGCCGCCGTCGGCAGGGTGCGGGCGGCTCGCGCCGACTCCCGGGGCAGGGGGATCGTCGGGACGCCGGCGCGCCCCCGCCCGGCGAGGTGTCCGCTCGAGCCGCTCCGGACCTCGGTGTCGTCGATCGCGCGCATGGGCCGCCCTCCACCCCTCGGGACGACGGAGGCCGGTGGATCGGCGCTCCGCCCCTCGGTCCACCGGCCGCGAGGAGGGTGCACACGCCCCTGCACGGAGCGCCTACGATCCAGCGAGCAGGTGGAACGAGGTCGAACCTAAGCGGCGCGTCGCACGCCCTCTTATGGCGGATGTCGCCAAGAATGGATGGCGGCGTCCGGGGACACCTGACAGGCCGCTGCCGTGTGGCACCCTGGACGACGACTGGAAGGGGATGCCTTGTGACACAGAGTGATTCGTCACTCCTGGCGTCTACTCGCGGTAGTGGAACCACCCCGTTCCGTCGCAACTGGTCGGTCGACGAGTCGCCCCGGGCCGAGCGGCGCGGCGAGCGCGCGAGCTGGCAGCAGCGGATGGGCCTGACCGTGGAGGAGGCGCTGGACCTCCCCGTCCTCGCGGGGAGCACCGTGACCAGCGGCTCGGCCGGGCTCGGCCGGGTGATCCGCCACATGGTCGTCGACGACCCTGCGGAGCCGCTGGCCGCCGCGGGCCCCGACGTGCTCGTCGTCCTCGGCGCCCGCCTCCCTCCCGCCGACCCGGCCAGCTGCCGGGCGCTGGTCGAGCGGCTCGAGGCCGCCGGCACCGCGGCGCTGGCCTACCGGCGCGTCGACGGGCCACCGCCGCTGCCCGCCGAGGTCCTGGCCGAGTCGGAGCGCCGCGGTCTCCCGGTGCTCGCGCTGCCGCCGACGGCACGGCTCGACGAGGTCGTCTCCGGCGTGCTGGGCGCCGTCGTCGCCAAGCAGGGGCAGGCCCTCGCCCTGTCCTCGCGCATGGACGACGAGTTCACCGAGGTGGCGCTCACCGGTGGCGGCCTGGCCGAGGTGACCCAGCGCCTCGCCGTGATGCTCGAGGGCGCCGCGGTGCTGGGCCTCGGCCCGGACCGGGAGGTCGTCACCAGCGCCGGCCCCGCCGACGACGTCGCCGAGATCAGCGACTGGCTGTGGCTCCTCGACGCCGCCGCCGACGACGAGCTGGCCGCCATGGCGCCGTCGCTGCGGCTCTCCGGGGTCCGCGCGGACCAGACGGTGGTCACGCCGGCCGACCTGAACGCGGACCTCTCACCCGCCGACGGCATCCTGCTCGTGCCCGGGCACCACGAGCTGCCCGGCGGGATCGGCGAGTACGCGGTGGCGCCGATCATGGCGGGCGACCAGCGGCACGGCTGGCTCGTCGCCGTCCACCGGACCGGCGCGATGATGCTGGGCGCCGGCGGCGTGCTGGAGCGGGCCGCGGTCATCGCCGCGCTGTCGGTGATCCGGCTGCAGGCCGTCCACTCGGTGGAGCTGCGTTTCCAGGGGGACCTGGTCCGCCGGCTGGTGGGGGGCGCGGTGGGCCACACCGAGCGGACGCTGGCCTACACCCGCTCGTTCGGCTGGCGGCTGGACGGACCGGTCGCGGTGCTGGTGACCGCCACCGAGACCGTGGCCGACGCGGCGGCCGACCCCACCCGCGCCCTCGACGTCCTGGACCGGCTGGCCGACGGCTGGCGCGCCGCGTTGGAGTCGGAGGTGGCCGGCGCGGCCGTCGCGGGGCTGGCCACGGAGATCGTGACGCTGCTGCCCCTGGACGGGCGCACGCCGGAGGAGCTGTCGGCCCTGGTCTCCGCCGTGACGTCTCGGGTCAACGGGCGGCTGCGCCGGGTGGGCCGGTTGCTGGGCACCGGCATCGGCCGGCCGGCCGGATCGCTCTCGGAGCTGGCCGAGGTGCACCGGCAGGCGCAGCGCGCGCTCGGTGTCGGGCAGGAGATCCACGGCGCGTCGTCGGTCGTCCACTTCGACCAGCTCGGGGTGTTCCGGCTGCTGTCGCTGATCCCCGACAGCACCGAGCTGCGTTCCTACGTCGACGAGGTGCTCGGCCCGCTGGCCGACGCCGTCGACGCCGATGCCGCCGACCTCCGGGAGACCCTGCGGGTGCTGCTGGAGACGAACCTGAACGTCGCGGAGTCCGCCCGGCGGCTGCACTTCCACTACAACACGATGCGCTACCGGATCGGGAAGCTGGAACGGATGCTCGGGCCGTTCACCACCGACCCGACGCTGCGGCTGAACCTCCTGCTGGCGCTGCACGCCGCCCGCATGCGCGGCCTGGACCAGCCGGCGCGCCCGCCGCTGGACGGCGGCCTCGGCCCGCTCGACGACGGGTTCGACGCCCTCCTCTGAGGACCGCGCTGCGCGGCCGACGTGCGCCGCCGGGTGCTGCGTGGGAAGGATGTCCGCATGACCCAGGTCGATCGTCCCCTCGCCGGCACGGTGGCCCTCGTGACGGGGGCGTCCTCGGGGATCGGCGAGGCCACGGCGGTCGCCCTGGCCGGGGCCGGGGCTGCCGTCGCCCTCGGAGCGCGGCGGAGCGACCGGGTCGAGGCGCTCGCCGGTCGGCTGCGCGGCGGCGGGACGGCGGTGCTGCCGCTGGCCCTGGACGTCACCGACGAGCGGGCGTGCGCCGATGCCGTCGCGCGCACCCGGTCGGAACTGGGCGGCCTCGACGTCCTGGTGAACAACGCCGGCGTCATGCTCCTGGGCACGATCGCCGGGGCGGACACCGAGGACTGGCGCCGGATGATCGACACCAACGTCATGGGCGTGCTCTACATGACCCACGCGGCCCTCGACGGGATGCTCGAGCAGGGGTCGGGCGACATCGTGAACATCTCCAGCGTCGCCGGGCGGCAGGCCCGCAAGGGCGCCGGGGTGTACAACGCCAGCAAGTGGGCGGTGAACGCCTTCAGCGAGTCGCTGCGCCAGGAGGTCACCGGCCGCGGGGTGCGGATCGGCCTGGTCGAGCCCGGCGCGGTCAGCACCGAGCTCACCGACCACATCACCCAGCCCGCGGCGAAGGCCGCCTCGGTGCAGATGTACTCGAGCATGCGGGCGCTGCACGCCGAGGACATCGCCCGCGCCGTCCTCTACCTGGTGACCCAGCCGCCGCACGTCGCGGTCAACGAGGTGCTCGTCCGCCCCACCGACCAGGAGAGGTGAGAAAGGACCCCGTCCTCTCCACCGCTCGCAGGCTCGCGGCGGTGCCCTGGACGGGGCCGTTAGTCGCGGAAGACCTCGATGTCGGCGCCCATCTCGACCAGCCGCTCGTAGAGCTGCTCGTACCCGCGGGCGATGATGTCGACGTTGCGCAGCACCGACGTGCCCTTGGCCGCCAGCATCGCCAGCAGTATGCAGACCGCCGGGCGCAGCGCGGGCGGGCAGACGACCTCCGCGGCCCGCCAGCGGGTCGGGCCGGTGACCAGCACCCGGTGCGGGTCCAGCAGGCGGACGTCGGCGCCGAGCCGGGTGAGGTCGGAGAGGTGGATCGCCCGGTTGTCGTAGACCCAGTCGTGGATCAGCGTCGACCCCTGCGCCTGGGCGGCGATCACCGCGAAGAACGGCAGGTTGTCGATGTTGAGCCCCGGGAACGGCATCGGGTGCACCTTGTCCAGCGGCGCCCGCAGCTCCGACGGGTGGATGGTGATGTCGGCCAGCCGGGTGTGCCCGTTGTCGGCGAGGTACTCGGCGGAGAGCTCGTAGCGCAGCCCCATCTCGGCGAGCACCGCGAGCTCCACCTCGAGGAAGTCCACCGGGGCCCGGGTGACGGTCAGCTCCGAGCCCGTGACGATCCCGGCGGTCAGCAGGCTCATCGCCTCCACCGGGTCCTCGCTGATCGTGTAGTCGACGTCGGCGTCGAGCACGGGGCGTCCGCGCACCACCAGCGTCGTCGTCCCCAGGCCCGTCACCTCGACGCCGAGCAACTGCAGGTACAGGCACAGGTCCTGGACCATGTAGTTGGAGCTCGCGTTGCGGATGGTGGTGGTGCCGTCGGTGCGGGCCGCGGCCAGGAGCGCGTTCTCGGTGACGGTGTCCCCCCGCTCGGTGAGCACGATCGTCCGATCCGCGGCGGCCGGTCCCTCCACCGTGGCCTGGTACTCACCGGCGTGCGCCTCGACGGCCAGCCCGAACGGCCGGAGGGCGATCATGTGCGGCTGCACGGTCCGCGTCCCCAGGTCGCAGCCGCCGGCGTAGGGCAGCCGGAACGCGCCGGCCCGGTGCAGCAGCGGGCCCAGGAACATGATGATGCTGCGGGTCCGCCGGGCCGCGTCGGCGTCGATGCCGTCGAGGTCGAGCTCGTCGGGGACGACGAGGGTGAGGTCGTGCCCCTGCTCGTCCCAGGTCGCGGAGACGCCGATGGACCGCAGCACGTCGAGGATGCGCTCGACCTCCACGATGCGGGACACGTTGCGCAGGGTCGTGCGCCCCCGGTTCAGCAGCGCCGCGCAGAGCAGGGCGACGGCGGCGTTCTTGGAGGACTTCACCGCCACCCGGCCGCGGAGGGGGCGCCCACCGGTCACCCGCAGGTGTGCCGGCCCGGCGGGACCCAGCCGGATGAGCTCGCTGTCGAGCGCGGCGGAGAGGCGGCCCAGGAACTCCAGCGTGAGGTTCTGGCTGCCCTGCTCGATGCGGGCGACCGCGCTCTGGCTGGTGCCCAGCCGTTCGGCCAGCTGTTGCTGGGTGAGGCCCCGGTGGCGGCGGGCGTCGCGGACGAGCGCCCCGATGCGCCGCATCGCTTCGTCGGCAGGCAGGTCGGTGAGCGTCACCGGGACACGATATCTCGTATCTGAGATGTCGGCCGCTCCGTGCGCAGACGTGGCGCCTCCGGGGAGACTGCACCCGTGGACGTACTGGTCACCGGCGGCACGGGCCGCCTGGGGCGGCACCTGGTGCCGCAGCTGCGGGACGCCGGGCACCAGGTGCGGCAGATGTCGCGCCGGGGCGCCGGCCCGGGAGGGGTGCGGGGTGACCTCGCCACCGGGCGGGACCTGGCGCACGCGGTGGCGCGGGCGGAGGTGGTGGTGCACGCGGCGAGCGCCCCCCGGGGCGACCCCTGGGAGGTCGACGTCGCCGGCACCCGACGGCTGGTCGAGGCGGTCGACCGGTCCCGGCCGCCGCACCTCGTGTACGTCTCCATCGTCGGGGTGGACCGGGTTCCCCTGAGCTACTACCGGGCCAAGTACGCCGCCGAACAGGTGCTGCTGGCCTCGGGCCTGCCGGTCACGCTGGTCCGCATCACCCAGTTCCACGGCTTCGTCGACGAACTGCTGGGCACGGCGCGCCGCGGGCCGCTGCTGCCGGTGCCCATGGGCTGGCGGGTGCAGCCGGTGGACGTCACCGACGCCGCGGCGCACCTGGTGGAGCGCGTGAGCGCCCCGCCGTCCGGCGGCGTGGTGGAGCTCGGCGGACCCGAGGAGCACTCGGTGGCCGACCTCGCGCGGACCTGGGCAGAGGTGCGCGCTCCGGGGGCGCGGGTCATCGCGACCCCCGTTCCGGGCCGGCTCGGCACGGCGCTGCGCGACGGCGCGGCGCTGCCCACCCGCGGTGCGCGTGGCCGGCGCACGTGGGCCGAGCACCTGCGGGGCTGAGGACCGCAGCGTTCCTGCCAGTTCCCGGCGGCCGGGTGCCAGTCACGTGCCGCGGCCGGAAACCGCCGGATCGGGTCGGCAGCCGGCCCTAGGTTCTGCGGACGTGACCACTCCCACTGCTCCGGACGGGCGAACGCTGCTCGCCGTCGTCGTCACCGTGCTCGCCTGGGCATCGGCCTTCGTGGGCATCCGCGCGGTCGGCCAGGACCTGTCGCCCGGCGCGCTGGCCCTCGGCCGGCTGCTGATCGGCGGGCTGGTGCTGGGCCTGCTCGTCGCCCGCCGCGGCTGGGTGCGCCCCACGCCCGGTGAGTGGCGGTTGCTGGCCGTCTGCGGGATCGGCTGGTTCGCCGTCTACAACCTGGCGCTGAACGCCGCCGAGCGGCACCTGGACGCCGGCACGACGGCGATGCTGGTCAACATCGGGCCGATCCTCATCGCCGTGCTCGCCGGCTTCTGGCTCGGGGAGGGCTTCCCGCGCTGGCTGGTCGTCGGCATCACCGTCGCCTTCGGTGGCGTGGTGCTGATCGGCGTCGGGACCCGCGGCGCGGACGCCGATGTGGTCGGCGTCGCGCTGTGCGTGGTCGCGGCGGTCACCTACGCGGTGGGCGTGGTGGCCCAGAAGCCGCTGCTGCGGCGGCTGCCCGGGCTGCAGGTCACGTTCACGGCGTGCGCGATCGGCGCGGTCGCCTGCCTGCCCTGGGCCGGCGCCCTGGTCACCGATGTCGGCCGCGCGCCCGCGGGCTCGGTCGCCGGGATGGTGTACCTCGGTGTCGTGCCGACGGCGCTGGCCTTCAGCACCTGGGCCTACGCGCTGTCGCGGATGGACGCCGGTCGCCTCGGCGTCACCACGTACCTGGTGCCCCCGCTGGTCGTCCTGCTCAGCTGGCTGCTGCTGGGGGAGGCGCCCCCGCTGCTGGCGGTGGCCGGCGGTGCGGTGTGCCTGGCCGGCGTGGCGGTGTCCCGGCGGCGGACCCGGCCCGCGCTGGTCCCCGCGGCCGGCGCTCCTCCGGCACCGGCCGGAGCGGCCGGTCAGCGGTAGGCGGACCGATCGACGACCGGGTGTGCGGACGGCTGCGGCCATGGGGTAGGCACGCACCGGGGCCACCGCCGGTGGTCCTCCGTGGAGACCGGCGGGGAGGGTTCGTGGTGGAGGAGCAGGACTGGGCGCAGGTGGTGGCGGCTGCCACGCGGGCGCCGTCGATCCACAACACGCAGCCGTGGCGGTTCGTCTGGTTCGAGCCGGCCGGCTGAACCCCGGCCGTTCAGCCGCGCCGGTGGGGAGGCGCCCACGGGTCCTCCGGGTCGGCGTCCTCCCCGTCGCCGGACGTCTCCCCGTCGGCGCCGCTCGTCGCGCCGGTCCGCTGGTCGCGGCCGGCGGCGGCCTCCAGGGCCTCGTCGCGTGCCCGCGCCTGCTCCGCCCGCCGCGCCTGCTCCTGCGCCCGTGCCGCATGCAGGGACGACTCCGCGGGCGCGACGTCGCCGCGCCGGCCGAGCCACCACAGCCCCAGCCCGGTGAGGGCCAGGGCGATCGGCAGCGGGTATGCCGCGGCGCGCTCGACGCCCCCTTCCCCGAGGTACCGGGTGACGCCGGTCAGGAAGAAGGCGGTCGCGGCGGTGGCCAGGATGCCCAGCAGCACCACGGTCGTGCCGAGTGCCTCCGACAGGGGGCGCACGGCGTAGGCCAGGGCGATCAGCCCGAGGGCGCCGCCGACCAGGTGCAGGACCGCCCCGAGCGCGTGCAGCGTGCCGTTGCCGTCGGTGGGAAAGACGCCCACGAGCAGCACACCGGCGGCGGAGGCGCCGAGCAGCACGGCCATCGCACGGGCGGCCCCGCCACGCAGCGCGGGAAGCAGCAGCAGGGCCCCGCCCAGCATGAGGGCGGCCTGCACGACGAACGAGGCGTTCATCAGCTGCCGGCCGGCGGAGTCGGCGGCGCCCAGGGCGCTGATCACGTCGTCCGTGCGGGAGTAGGGCCCGGCGTAGCGGGCCTGGGCCACCGCCTCCGCCAGGAAGAACTGCAGGGTCAGCACCCACGCGAGGGCGCCCCAGCGGAGGCGGTGGGCAGTCACGGCAGCCATGATCCCAGCTGGTCGCGGGGAACCCGGTCGAGGACGGCGGACAGCTGCGCGCTCGACAGCCACGACGGGTTGCTGCCGGCCGGCATGCGCAGCACCTCGGCGTCCGCGAAGGCCGGGTCCGCCCGCAGCCCGGCGCGGTCCACCGGCGTGTCGAGGCGGAGCAGGCGGACCGGCAGCACCGGCCCGTCCGCGGTCTCGTGGACCGGGGCGGTGACCCGGCCGACGGCGTGGACGCCGGCCGCGGCGCGCCCGCTCACCCACAGGACCACCGGCTGCCCGGCCGCGACGAGGTCGAGGCGGTAGCTCCGGCGCACGCAGCGCGCCAGGTCGCGGGTGGTACCGGGCAGCCAGGCCGCGTCGACGGACGCCGGCGGCCGGGTGCTCTTGAGCAGCCAGCCGGCGACGTCGCCGGCGCGCAGCCGCGCCGGCGTCGCCGGCCGGGCCGACCGCTCGGTCAGTCGGTGGCCGAGTGGACGTCGGCGCCCGCGGGGTCGGCGTCGTCGGAGCCGACGGCCTGCCGCTCCTTCTCGGTGCGGTACTCCAGCACCTCGTCGGCCGGGTGCGGGTCCTTCGCGTGCTGCGTGCGGTCCCGGGTCGGGTGCTCCTCCGGCGTGATGACGTCGTCGAGGGTGGGGCGGTCATGGGGATCGGTCATCGTGACGTCCTCCGGTCTGTCGGGATGCGGTCGGCAGGAGCCATAGCCCCCACCCGCGGCCGCTAACCGGGACGGAGCTCACCGCGGCTCGAGTCGGGCGGCCGGCAGCCACGCCTCGACCAGTGCGGGCCCGTGCGGACCGGCAACGGCGTAGGTCACCCGGCCGTGCCAGGCGCCGGCACGCTGCTGCCACTCCACCAGCAGCCCCGGCCACGTGCCGGGCGCCTCCGGGGGGTCGTGCACCCAGCAGTGCCGGCCGGCCTCCGCCTGCCCGTCCAGCCGGGGGGCGCCCGCACGGGCGGGCCGAGGTGCCGCGGCCCCCTGGGCCAGTGCACCGGAACGGGCCGCCCGGTCGCTGAGCGAACGCCCGGAGCGGCCTGGGTGCATGCCGCCGGCCATGGCAGCAGTCTCGCACGTCGGTCGAACATGCGTTCGACGGGCCGCGCCGGGTGGTGCCGGCGATTCCGGGTGAACAGTTCGTGCCAGTGGGGAGTGGCGAGCGTCACCGGATCCGGTGGTGGTCCGACCTGTCCCGGAGGGCGTATGCGACCTCGGTCGTGGCGCCCATCCCATTGCAGTGCGCATATCTCCGATGACACCGGGTAGTTACGGCGCCCGGGGGGTCGATCGCGTCGGCGCCGACGTCACCCGTTCGTCACCGAGTGGTCACAACCGCTTCCTACGGTTCCGGCGTCCACCCGCACTCTGGAAGGAACCTGCGTGCCTGATCCAGCCGGCACTCCACCGCAGCGACGCACCGCCGGTGCGATCGCCCGCCGTGCCTGCCTCGGTACCGCCGCCGCGTCCGTCGCGGTCGTCGGCATGCCCGCCGTCGCCCACGCGGCGCCCACGGCCCCCGTCATCTCCGAGATCCACTACGACAACGACGGCGCTGACACCGGCGAGTTCGTCGAGATCCACCTGCCTCCCGGCGGGAGCTCCGCGGACCTCTCGGTCGTGCTCTACAACGGCAACGACCGCGCCCCGTACGGGACCATCGACCTCGGGGACGTGACCGCGCCCGCGGACGCCCCCGCCGTGGTGGCCGTCGACGCGCCGGGGCTGCAGAACGGCGCGCCGGACGGCCTGGCCCTCCTCGACGGGAGCACCGTCGTCGAGTTCCTCTCCTACGAGGGGAGCTTCGTCGCCACCTCCGGTCCGGCCGCCGGGATGGTGAGCAGCGACATCGGAGTGGCGGAGGGCAGCAGCACGCCGGCCGGGTGGTCGCTCTCCCGGAACCTCGACACGGACGAGTGGACGGGCCCGTCCCCGTCCACCCGCGGGGTCGTCAACGGTGCCGGGCCGGAGGAGCCCGAGGAGCCTGGCGACGCCTGCGGGGTCACGCCCACGCACGAGATCGGCGCCGTGCAGGGCGAGGGGGACGCCACCCCGCTCGCCGGCCAGCAGGTCACCGTGCGGGGCGTCGTCGTCGGCGACCTGCCGGGCATGTCCGGCTTCTTCCTGCAGGACGCCGACGGGGACGGGGACGACGCCACGTCCGACGGCATCTTCGTGTTCAGCCCGCTGGAGGTCGACCTCGGCGACACCGTCGCCGTGACCGGCCCGGCGGAGGAGTACTTCGCGCAGACCCAGATCGGCGACGGCAACACCGCCGAGGTGTGTGCCGAGGGGACCGCCGCGGACCTGCCGCCGGCGGCGCCGCTCGACCTGCCCGCCGACGAGGCCGCCCGCGAGCGCCTCGAGGGGATGCTCGTCGAGCCGGTCGACCAGCTCACGGTCAGCGAGGTCTACGACCTCACCCGCTTCGGTGACCTGACCCTGTCCGAGGGCGGTCTGCTGGTGCAGCCGACGGAGCTCGCGCGCCCCGGTGAGGCGGCCGAGGCGATCGCCGAGGAGAACGCGCTGCGCCGCATCGTGCTCGACGACGCCGTCGGCGGGCGGGTCACGCCCGAGACGGCGCCCTACCTGACGCCGGAGACCCCCGTGCGGGTGGGCGACCCGGTCCAGTTCACCGAGCCGCTGGTCCTGGGCTACGGCTTCGACTACTGGCGGCTGTTCCCGGCCGACGGAACGGCCGAAGGGGTCTTCGCCCCGCAGAACACCCGGCCGGAGTCGCCCGACGAGGTCGGCGGTGACATCCAGGTCGGCGCCTTCAACGTGCTGAACTACTTCCTGACCTTCGGCGACAGCAGCACCGCTCGCGGCGCCGAGACCGCCGAGGCCTTCGAGCTGCAGGCCGCCAAGATCGTCGCCGCCATCAACGAGATGGACGCGGACGTCCTGGCCCTCATGGAGATCGAGGACACCGCCTCCACCGGCTACGGCGACGGCACGCCGGACCAGGCGGTCGCCGACCTGGTGTCCCGGCTGAACGAGGACGCCGGCACCGACAAGTGGGCGTTCACGGCGTTCCCGGACGAGCTCCTGGCCGTCGATCGCGACGTCATCCGCAACGCGATCATCTACCAGCCCGCCTCCGTGTCGCCGGTGGGCGAGCCGGTCGGGCTGGTCGACGAGGAGAACTTCGACAACGCCCGCGAGCCCCTCGCGCAGACGTTCGAGGCCGAGGGCGACGCGTTCACCGTCATCGCCAACCACTTCAAGTCCAAGGGCAGCGGGGAGGGGGCCAATGCGGACCAGGGCGACGGGCAGGGTGCCTCGAACCCGGACCGCATCGGCCAGGCGGAGGCGCTGGCCGGCTTCGTCGAGAGCCTGCGGGAGACCACCGGCGACGACGACGTGATGGTGCTCGGTGACCTCAACGCCTACTCCCAGGAGGACCCGATCCAGGTGCTCCGGGAGGCCGGGCTGACCGACCTGGGCACCCAGTTCGACGAGGGCCGCTACAGCTACGTCTTCGACGACATGTCCGGCTCGCTGGACCACGCCATGGCCACCGACAGCCTGACGGCCAAGGTGACCGACGTCGCTCACTGGAATATCAACTCGGTGGAGTCGTTCGCCTACCAGTACGACGGCGCGCCTGCGCTCTACGCGGCGGACGAGTTCCGGTCCAGCGACCACGACCCGATCCTGGTCGGGCTCGACCTGGGCGGTCCGGGCGAGCCCGGACCGGGGGTCGGCGACCCGACCGGGGAGGCCAGTGGCAACAGCTGGGTGCACCCGCAGGACCAGGTCGCCTACATCGCCGGTCACTTCCGGAACACCGACAGCGTGCCGGTGCAGGCGCGGCTGCTCACCGACTACGGCCAGTCGGAGGCGCAGACGGTGGCTCCCGGCGCCGCGGCGTACTTCACCGTGAACACGCAGCTGGCCGAGCTGCCGGCGGGCACCGCCACGATCCGCGTCTACAAGAACGTGGACGGGCAGGGCTACCAGTCGCTGTTCCCGATCTCCTACCCGGGGCAGACCGCCGGGGGTGGCGACGAGGACGGCGTCACGGAGCTGCAGCTGCTGGGGATCAACGACTTCCACGGCCGGCTGGGCGAGGCGGTCGCTCTCGCGGGCACGATCGAGGAGCAGCGGGCCCGGGAGGACGTCGACGCGACGCTGCTGCTGTCCTCCGGTGACAACATCGGCGCCTCGCCGTTCGTCTCCTCCGTCCAGCAGGACGTGCCGACCCTCGAGGTGCTGAACGAGATGGGGCTGCAGGCCTCGGCGGTCGGCAACCACGAGTTCGACCGCGGGTTCGACGACCTGACCGGCCGGGTCGGCGTCGACGGGGAGAGCGGCCTGGCCGGCTTCCCCTACCTCGGCGCCAACGTCTACGGCGAGGACGGGGCCCCGGCGCTGCCGGAGTACGCGCTGCTCGACGCCGACGGCGTGACGGTCGGTGTGATCGGTGTCGTCACCGAGGAGACCCGTTCGCTGGTCTCGCCGGCGGGTATCGAGGGCATCACCTTCGGTGACCCGGTCGAGGCGACCAACCGCGTCGTCGAGGAGCTCACCGACGGGTCCGGGGACGAGGCGGACGTGCTCGTCCTGGTGGCCCACGAGGGCGCTCCGGGCAGCGACTCCCTGGAGGAGCAGCTCGCCGCCGACACCGCGTTCGCCGCGATCGTCACCGGCGTCGACGCCGAGGTGGACGCGATCTTCACCGGTCACACCCACCAGAGCTACGCGTGGGAGGCGCCGGTCCCCGGCGGCGAGGGCACCCGACCGGTGATCCAGACCGGGTCCTACGGGGACGCGCTCGGGCGCATCGCGCTGACCTACGAGGAGTCGACCGACGAGGTCACCGCCTTCACGGTCGAGAACCTGCCGCTCACCGAGCGGCCGGCCGAGGAGCTCGTCGCCGCGTACCCGAGCGTCGCCGAGGTCGCCGAGATCGTGGCGGCGGCGGAGGCATACGCCGACGAGGTGGGTAGCCAGGTGGTCGGGCAGGTGACGGGCGACATCACCCGGGCCTTCACCGACGACGGGACCGAGGACCGCGGGTCGTACTCGGCCCTCGGCGGGCTGGTGGCCGATACCTACGTCTACGGGACCGAGCTCAGCGCGATCGAGCCGGCCGACCTCGGCCTGGTGAACCCGGGTGGCCTGCGGGCCGACCTGCTGTACGAGGAGGACGGTGAGATCACCCTGGCCGAGGCCAACGCGGTCACGCCGTTCGCCAACGACCTGGTCGTCGTCTCGCTGACCGGTGCCCAGCTGGTGCAGGTACTCGAGCAGCAGTGGCAGCCCGCCGGTGCCTCCCGGCCGTTCCTGGCGCTGGGCACGTCGGAGGAGCTCACCTGGTCCTACGACCCGGAGGCGCCCGCTGGTGCGCGGATCATCGTCGACAGCATCCGCATCTCCGGTGAGCCGATCGACCTCGGCGCGACCTACCGGGTGGCGACGAACAGCTTCCTGGCCTCCGGCGGTGACAACTTCACCGTCTTCGCCGAGGGCGTCACGGAGGGGACGGGTCTGATCGACTTCGACTCCTTCCAGGCGTACCTGGAGGACAACTCGCCGCTGAGCCCGGAGGACTACACCGGCCGGGTCAGCCTCGGTGAGGCGGAGGAGCCGGGTGCGCCCGCCGCAGAGGTGACCGTGTCGGACACCACCGTCACCGCACGTGACCGGGTCACGGTGTCGGTCACCGGCTTCGCGGCGCACGAGCGGGTCGTCCTGTCCCTGGGTGGTGCCCGCCTGGGCGCCCTGCGGACCGACGCCGACGGGGCGGGCGCGGCGCTGGTGCGCATCCCGCAGCGGGTTCCGGCCGGTGCGGGCGAGATCGTCGCGACGGCCCCCAGGTCGGGCGTGACCGCCACGGTGCAGGTCGAGGTGACCGAGCTGGTCCGCAGCCGCGCCGGCGGCTGAGCCCGGGGCCGGCCGGCCGCCGAGGTCGGCCGGCCCCGTTCCTGCACGACGGCTGGAGGCCGGCCCCCATGAGGGGCCGGCCTCCGGCTGTCGGTGCCCCGGGCCTGGTGGCTCAGTCCGCGTGGGCGGGCGCCACACCGGCTCGCAGGGTCCGGGCGACCGTCTGCAGCAGGGGGTGGCCCGGCAGGTCCTCGACGAGCACGGGCAGCGGCAGCGACCAGTTGGGACGGTCGTCGGCGCCGGGCATGTTCGGCCGGCGCTGCTCCCCGACGGCGTCGTCCAGCGTCGCCGACAGCAGCAACGACGGCGCCGTCGCCAGCAGTGCGTGCGCCTGCTCCACCGCCTGCTCGACCGTGGCGTCGTCGGAGAGCCCCGGGAGGTGCGCCAGCAGCGACTGCCGGCCGCGCTCCAGCTCCTCCTCGGTGCCCGTGCCGTGCTCCCGCTGCTCGTCGACGTCGGCCTCGGTCCACAGCCCCGCCACGGTGGGCAGGTCGTGGGTGGTGATCGCCGCCATGGCCTCGGCCGGCCATTCCGCGGGGGCGTCGTCCTCGAACCACAGCAGCCGGTAGGACAGCACCCCGTGCTCGGCCATCGCCTCGCGGACCCCGTCCTCGACGGTGCCGAGGTCCTCACCCACCACCAGCGCCTGGGCGCGGTGGCTCTCGAGGGCGACGATGTTCAGCAGGTCCTCGGCCGGATAGCGGACGTAGGCGCCGTCCGCCGCGCTCCCGTCGGCCGGCACCCACCACAGCCGGAACAGACCCATGACGTGGTCGATCCGCAGGCCACCGGCACCGGCCATGGTGGCCCGGATCGACTGGATGAACGGTTCGTAGTCGGCGTCGCGGAGCCGCCAGGGGATCAGCGGCGGGGAGCCCCAGTCCTGGCCGGCCGAGTTGAACGCGTCCGGCGGCGCGCCGACGCTGACCCCGTCGGCCAGCACCTCCTGCCACGTCCACGCGTCCGCGCCGCCGCCGGCGAAGCCGATCGGCAGGTCCTGGATGACGGTCATGCCCTCGGCGGCGGCGGTGAACTGCAGCTCCAGCGCCCACTGCAGCCAGGCGTGGAAGGCCACGACGGCGCCGTGCCGCTCGGCGTAGGCCGCGACGGCCGGGCCGTCCGGGCGCCGCAGCTCCTCGGGCCAGGCGTGCCAGTCGGCGC
This sequence comes from Blastococcus sp. SYSU DS0753, assembly GCF_054051175.1. Lineage (NCBI taxonomy): Bacteria > Bacillati > Actinomycetota > Actinomycetes > Geodermatophilales > Geodermatophilaceae > Blastococcus > Blastococcus sp. SYSU DS0753. Next base: position 24,877 of record NZ_JBJHAT010000016.1, read on the forward strand.
CGTGCTCCTCGGTGATCGCCGCCCACGTCGCCCAGTCCTGCAGCGTCCGCCCGCGCTCCTCCCGCCAGCGGGCGAAGGCCTCCCCGCCGCCGTGGGCGAAGAAGATCCGCATGAGCACCTCGCGCTTGCGCGCCCAGATCGCGTCGCGGTCGATCAGCGGCCCCTCGGACAGCGCGCGGCCGGCGTCGGCCTCGAGGTCGACGGCGTCGGCCCCGGGCACCTCGTCCACCCGCAGGTAGATCGGGTTGCGGAACCGGCGGGTGGCCGGCAGGTAGGGGCTGGCCTCCTGCTGCGCGATCGGGGCGACGGCGTGCAGCGGGTTGATCAGCAGGAACCCCGCCCCCTGCTCGTCGGCCATCTGCCGGAGGGCCCGCAGATCGCCGAGGTCGCCGATGCCCCAGCTGTCCCGGCCGCGGGCGGCGTACAGCTGCACCGCCCAGCCCCACGCGCGGTCCTCGGGCAGCCAGCAGCGTCCGGGCGACACGATCAGCCGGCGCCGGCGGCCCTCCGGGGACTGCAGCCAGTGGTAGCCCAGCGGGAAGTCCTCCGGCAGCTCGCCGTCGATGTGCCGGACCTCGCCGTCCTCGCAGACGACGTCGGCCTCGTCCACCTCGAGCGCGTCCCCGGGCCGGGCGACGATCGGCGCCCGGTCCTCCAGGTCGGCCGGCGGCTCGCCGATGACGGCGCGCAGCTGCTCGATCGTCTCCTGGGCTACCTGGTGCTCCTCGTCCAGCGCGTCCAGCCAGCTCGCATCGATGCCCCAGTCGTCTGTGGTCGGCTTCGTCGTCACCCCGCGATCCTCGCCGGGTGCGCCCCGGCTCGCAGTCCGGACCGGCGTGGCGCCGCTCTCGTCCGGCGCCGGCTCGTGATCGACCCTGACGCGTCCCACGTGGCCGCGCCGTCGGGACTCGGGTAGGCATCGGGCCATGCCGGTGATCGGGTTCCACAACTCCCACGAGCAGGTGCACCCCGCCGCGTTGCTGGACGCCGTCCGGCACGCCGAGGAGGTGGGGTTCACCGCCGCGATGTGCTCGGACCACCTCACCCCCTGGAACCCGCGGCAGGGCGAGTCGGGGTTCGCGTGGTCGTGGCTGGGGGCGGCGATGGCGACGACGTCGCTGCCGTTCGGCGCCGTGAACGCGCCCGGGCAGCGCTACCACCCGGTGATCGTGGCCCAGGCGATCGCCACCCTGGGCGCGATGTTCCCGGGGCGCTTCTGGGTCGCCCTGGGCAGCGGCGAGGCGATGAACGAGCACGTCACCGGCGACGCCTGGCCGCGCAAGTCGGTGCGGGACGCCCGGCTGCTGGAGTGCGTGGCGGTCATCCGGGCGCTGCTCGCGGGGGAGGAGGTCAGCCACGACGGGCTGGTCACCGTCGACCGGGCCAAGATCCACACGCTGCCCGAGCAGTCTCCGGCGCTGATCGCCCCGGCCGTCAGCGTGGCCACCGCACGCAACGGCGCGGCATGGGCCGATGGGCTGGTGACCATCAACCAGCCGCCCGACAAGCTGCGCGAGGTGGTGGCCGCCTACCGCGATGCCGGCGGGCGCGGCACGCTGGCCCTGCAGGTGCACCTGTCCTGGGACCCCGACCCCGACCGGGCCCTGGCGATCGCGCACGACCAGTGGCGCAGCAACGTCTTCCCGCCGCCGCTGTGCTGGGACCTCGACAGCCCGGAGGCCTTCGAGCAGGCCAGCGCGCACGTGCGGCCGGGCGACGTCATCGGGCCGGTCCGGGTGTCGGCCGACCTGGGGCAGCACACCGCCTGGCTGCAGGAGTACCTGGAGCTCGGTTTCGACGCGGTGTACCTGCACCACGTCGGCAAGGAGCAGCGGCCGTTCCTGGACGCGTTCGGCGAGCACGTGCTGCCGCAGCTCGGGGTCACCGCCCCCGGCCCCGTCGAGGCGGTGCAGGGGTGAGGATCACCGACACCAGCGACCTGTGGTGGAAGAACGCCGTCGTCTACTGCCTCGACGTCGAGACCTACCTGGACTGGGACGGCGACGGCTGTGGCGACTTCGCGGGCCTCGCCCAGCGGATCGACCACCTGGCCGACCTCGGCGTCACCTGCCTGTGGCTGATGCCCTTCTACCCCACCGCCGAGCGCGACGACGGCTACGACATCACCGACTTCTACGGCGTCGACCCGCGGCTGGGCACCCACGGTGACCTGGTCGAGGTGATCCGGACGGCGAACGACCGCGGCATCCGGGTGATCGCCGACCTGGTGGTGAACCACACCTCCATCCACCACCCGTGGTTCGAGTCGGCGCGCCGGAGCACCGACGCCCCGTTCCGCGACTTCTACGTGTGGCGCGCGGACGAGCCGCCGGACACCAGCGACCAGGTGGTCTTCCCCGACCAGGAGGGCGGCATCTGGACGCTCTCGGAGGAGACGGGGGAGTGGTACCTGCACCGCTTCTACAAGGAGCAGCCCGACCTGGACGTGACCAACCCGCGGGTCCGGGACGAGATCGCCAAGATCATGGGCTTCTGGCTCCAGCTGGGGCTCTCGGGGTTCCGCGTGGACGCGGTGCCGTACTTCCTGGAGACCCAGCACGCCGCCGCCGACGACCTGCCGCAGCCGCACGAGTACCTGCGGGCGCTGCGCCGGTTCCTCACCCGGCGGTCGGGGCCGGCGATCCTGCTCGGCGAGGTGAACCTGCCCTACGAGGAGCAGGTGACGTTCTTCGGCGGCCCGGACGGCGACGAGCTGACCATGCAGTTCGACTTCGTCGGCATGCAGGCGATGTACCTGTCCCTGGCGCGCTGTGACGCCGGCCCGCTCACCGAGGCCCTCCGGTCGCGGCCGTCGATCGCCTCGGACACCCAGTGGGCCACGTTCGTGCGCAACCACGACGAGCTGACCCTCGACAAGCTCTCCGAGGACGAGCGCGCGGAGGTCTTCGCCGCCTTCGGCCCGGACCCGCGGATGCAGCTCTACGGCCGCGGGCTGCGCCGGCGGCTGCCGCCGATGCTGGCCGGTGACCCGCGCCGGATCCGGCTGGTCTACAGCCTCATGTTCGCCCTGCCCGGCACCCCGGTGCTCTTCTACGGGGAGGAGATCGGCATGGGAGAGGAGCTCTCCGCCGACGGGCGGCAGTCGGTGCGGACGCCGATGCAGTGGGACGACGGGGTCAACGGCGGCTTCTCGACGGCCGGGCCCGACCGGCTGCCCGGACCCGTGGTCCGCGGCGGGTTCGCTCCCGAGTTCGTCAACGTCGCCGACCAGCGGCGCGACCCGGATTCGCTGCTGTCGTTCATGAAGCTGCTGATCCGCCGGTACCGGGAGTCGCCGGAGCTGGGCTGGGGGAGCTTCGAACTGCTGGACCAGCCGCACGCGGCCGTGCTGGCGCACCGCTGCGCCTGGGACGACGGGGCGCTGATCGCCGTCCACAACCTGGGCGCCGAGCCGTGCACGGTCCCGCTGCGGTTGCCCGACCTCGGCGGTGCGGGGCTGCACGACCTGTTGCAGGAGGGTGCCACCCCGGTGGCCGACGACGGCGCGGTGGAGCTGGCGCTGGACGGCTACGGGCACCGCTGGCTGCGGGTGGTGCGGCAGGGGAGCCGCCGGCTGCTCTGAGCGCGGCGGTGGCCGACTGCACCCGGCCGGTCACGCGCTGACCTGCGTTCCCGTGCCCGGGGAGGGTGAGGGATGACCCACGCCGCGGCGGCGGGGTGTCCTGCGGCGTTCGCGGTGCACCTGTGCCTAGCGTGGCCCGTGAGGTGAGTGCGATGAGCGAACGAGACCAGACCATGTCCCTGCCCGAGCCGAGCGCCGACGGCGCCGGCGCCGGTGCCACCGCAGCGGGAGCCGCCGGGCCCGTCCCGCCGCTGCCCGACCCGACACCGGTCGACGACCCGGGAGGCACGCCCACGGTCGGGCACGCCACCGCACCGGTGAGCGTGCGACCGGCCCCCCGCAAGCCACGGCGCGGCCCGATGATCGTCATGGGCCCCTGGGCCCCGGTCGCCGGCGGCCTGCTCGGACTGTTCCTCGGCCTGGTCGTCGTGCTGCTGCTCGCCGGCTCGGCGGACGCCTTCGACGACCGGCTGGCGCTGGCGTTCGCCGTCGTCGGCCTCGGCCTGCTCGGCGCCGCCGGCGTCCTGCTCGCCGACGAGGTGCGGATCGTGCGCCAGCGCTCCCGGGAGGCCGGGGTGCGGCCGCAGTGGGTGGAGGCGACGGCGGGGCTGGTGAACGGGCTGACGCCCGCCCGGCTGCTGCTGCTGGTCAGCGCGTTCGTGCTGTTCCTCTCGGCCTACGTCGCCGGCTGACCGAGCCGGCGGGCGCCGGTCGTGGTCATGGCGCGGCCTGACCACGACCGGGCTGCACCCGCCGGGCGCGGGGCTCGTTCAGAGGTAGGCCTGGACGCCCAGGTGGACGGCGAGCCCCAGGCCGGCCAACGCGATGAGCCGGCGCAGCAGCGTCTGCGGTGCCCGGCGCACGACGCGCGGCCCCAGGCGCCCGCCGGCGAACAGCCCGAGGGCCAGCGGCAGCGCCGCGGTCCAGGCGACCGGGGCCAGCACCACGAACGCGACGGCGGCCACCGCGTTGGCCATGCCGAGCATGACGTTCTTCAGCGCGTTGCTGCGGGCCAGCCCCTCGCCGGTGCCGAGGAGGAACAGCGCGAGCAGCATGACGCCGGCGGCGGCGCCGAAGTACCCGCCGTACACGGCGACGGCGAAGGTGGCCACGGGCAGCCACCGCGGGTCGGGGGTCGCCGCCTGCGCGGCCATCCCCTCGACGGCGAGCTCGCGCGGCGAGCGCTGCAGGACGAGGACGAGGGACGCCCCGGCGACCAGCCAGGGGACGATCCGCTCGAACGCCGCGGACGGGGTGAGCAGGAGCAGCGTGGCGCCGGCGGCGCCGCCCAGCACCGCCCCCACGGCCAGCCGCCCCACCCGTCGTCCCTGGCCGCGCAGCTCCGGCCCGGAGGCGCTGACCGACCCGGCGCTGTTCAGCACGAGCGCCACGGTGTTGGTGACATTGGCGGCGACCGGAGAGAGGCCGGTGGCCAGCAGCGCGGGGTAGCTCACCAGCGAGGCGAGCCCGGCGATGCTGCCGGTCAGCCCGGCCCCCACGCCGGCGGCCACGAGGAAGAGGAATTCGAGGACGCTCACCGGGAGACGAGCACCCCGATCGCCACCACGCCCAGGACGACGATCGCCGTCCGCAGCACCGGCTCGGGCAGTCGCCGTCCGTAGCGGGCGCCGACGTGCCCGCCGGCCAGCGAGCCGACGGCCAGCAGCCCGGCCGCCGACCAGAGCACCCGGTCGGTGGCGACCACCACGTAGGCGCCGGCCGCCACCGAGTTCACCGTCAGGGTCAGCACGTTCTTGATCGCGTTGAGCCGCTGCAGGGGCTCCCGCAGCAGAAGGCCGAAGACGCCGATCTGGATCACGCCCTGGCTGGCGGCGAAGTAGCCGCCGTAGGTGCCGGTCAGGTAGGCGGTGCCGACGAGGGCCGCGTGCCGTCCCGGGCCGATGCGGGGAGTGCGTCGCTCGTCCGCCCCCCGCCGGGCCAGCCGGCGCCGGACCAGCGGGTGCGCGGCCACCAGGACGACGGCGAGCGCGATCAGCACCGGCACCACCGCCTCGAACGTCGCGGCGGGCAGGTGCAGCAGGAGGAAGGCGCCGGTGAGCCCGCCGAGGACGGAGGCGGGGATCAGCCGCAGCAGCAGGGGCCACTGCCCGCGCAGCTCACGCCGGTAGCCGATCGAGCCGGTCAGGTTGCCGGCGATCAGGCCCAGCGAGTTGCTGATCGTGGCCGGGACCGGGGGGATGCCCACCCCGACGAGCACCGGGAAGGAGACCAGCGTCCCGGAACCGATGACGGCGTTGATGCCACCGGCCGCGACGCCCGCCACCGCGACGGCCACCATCTCCCACGCGGTCATGCGGTCATCGCCGACGAGCCTGGCACGCCAGGACCCCGCCCGGGCGGGCAGGTGGGTGTGATCGTCGCCGCGCCGCGCCGCGCCGCGCCGCGCTACCGGTGCCCGTCGGCTCCTGAGGGGCAGGACCCCGGCCGGGGCCGGTAGACAGGGGCCATGGACACCACCGCCGATCTCGGCGAGCTCGCCCGGGCGGGTGATCTGCGCGCGCTGCACGAGGTGCTCGCCGAGCTGGACGTCCCCAGCACGGTCGACGAGCTGGAACGGGTCGATCCCACGACGCGGGCGGTGGTGTTCCGCCTGTTGCCCAAGGACCGCTCCCTGGCGGTGTTCGAGGACCTCGACCCCGCGCTCCAGCGGGAACTGCTGGACACGCTGCGGGAGGAGTCGACCCGGGAGCTGATCACGGGGCTGGACCCCGACGACCGGGCGAACCTCTTCGACGAGCTGCCGGCCACCGTCGCCGCGCGGCTGCTCTCCGGGCTCGATGCCCGGGAGAGCGCCATGACCACGGAGCTGCTCGGGTACCCACAGGAGTCCGCGGGCCGGCGCATGACCCCCGAGGTGGTCTCCGTCCCGGTGGGCAGCACGGTCGCCGATGCGCTGGCGATCGCCCGCAGCGAGGAGCCGCACGCCGAGACGATCTACACCCTGCCGGTGATCGGGGCGGGACGGTGCGTCGTCGGGGTGGTGTCCCTGCGCCGGCTGTTCGTCAGCGACCCCGACGCGCGGGTCGACGACGTGATGACCGAGCCCGTGGTGGTGCGCACCGAGGACGACCAGGAGGTGGCCGCGCGGGTGCTGCGCGACCACGGGCTGGTCGCGGTGCCGGTGGTCGACCGGGAGGGCCGGCTGGTCGGGCTCTTCACCGTCGACGACGCCATGCGCGTGCTCGAGGCGGAGGAGAGCGAGGACATCGCCCGTGCCGGCGGTGCCGAACCGCTCGACCGGCCCTACCTCACGGCGGGCGTCGTGGGCCTGGCGCGCAGCCGGGTGGGCTGGCTGCTGGTGCTCATCGCCGCGGCCACGCTGACGGTCAACGTGCTCGACTACTTCGAGGACGTCCTCGCCGAGGTGGTGGCGCTGGCGCTGTTCGTCCCGCTGCTGATCGGCACCGGGGGGAACACCGGTGCCCAGGCGGCGACCACGGTCATCCGGGCCATGGCCGTCGGCGACGTGCGGTTCGGCGACCTGCCGCGCGTGGTGGGTCGCGAGATGGCCACCGGCGCGCTGCTGGGGGCGCTGCTCGGGCTCGTGGGCTTCGCGCCGGCCGCCTGGCTGGTGGGGGTGGAGATCGCCGTGGTGCTGTGCTCCGCGCTGCTGGTGGTCTGCACGCTCGCCACCACCGCCGGGGCCCTGACGCCGATGCTCGCCCGGCGGGTGGGGGTGGACCCGGCAGTCGTCAGCGCGCCGTTCATCACCACGTTCGTGGACGCGACCGGCCTGATCGTCTACTTCCTCATCGCCCGCGCGGTCCTCGGGATCTGACGGTCGCGGAGCGGCTCACGGCTTGACGGCGAGGACCGGACGGTCGGCGTCGAGGAGGATCCGCTGCGCGCTGCTGCCCATGAGCAGCTTGCCGACGGGGGAGCGCTTGCGCAGCCCGATCACGATCACCGACGCGTCCACCTCCCGCGCCACGCGCAGCACCTCGTCGGCCGCCTCGCCGTCGCGCATCCCCTGCCGGAGCTCGAGTGCGACACCGGCGCGTTCGGCCCGCTCGGTGATGTCGCGGACGGTGTCCTCGTCGGCGACCTCCACACTGACCGGGGCGCCGCCGCGCGCGGAGTTGAGCACCAGCACTCCCTCGCCGCGGCGGGCCGCCTCGGCGATCCCTGCGTCGAGCGCAGCGCGCCCCTCCGGGGTGGGGACGAATCCGACGAGGACGGTCATGCGGGCTCCTTGGCGGGACGGGCGGGGACGAGGAGCAGTGTCCCCGAGAGCCCGGGTGAGGAAACCGTGGAGAGCCCCGGCGACGGCGTGCTCCATTCCAGTGATGCAGAGAAGTCCCGAGGATCGATACCTTGCGTGCATGGGCTTCACGTTGGAGCAGCTCCGCGGCTTCGTGACCGTCGCTGACGAGCTGCACTTCGGCCGGGCCGCGGCCCGGCTCGCGATGACGCAGCCTCCGCTGAGCCGGCAGATCCAGAAGCTCGAGCGCGCGGTCGGCGCACAGCTGCTGGAGCGCGACAACCGGCGAGTCGCCCTGACGGCGGCGGGGCAGGTGTTCCTGGCCGAGGCGCGGCGCCTGCTGGCGCTGGCGGACTCGGCGCCCGAGCTGGCCCGCCGGGTGTCGTCGGGGTCCAGTGGCGTCGTCCGGATCGGGTTCACAGCCGCCTCGACCTACGGCGTCCTGGGCGGTCTGCTCAACGAACTGGCGCGCGAGCTGCCCGACGTCGACGTCGACCTGGCCGAGATGGTGACGCGCGAGCAGGTGGCCGCGCTGCTCGACGAGGAGATCGACCTCGGCCTGGCCCGCCCGCCGTTCGACGCCGAGACCTTCCAGTCCCGCCTGCTGCACCGCGAGCCGATGCTCGTGGCCGCCCCCGTCGGCCACCGCCTGCTGGAGCTCGGACGACCGGCCACCGCCGCCGACCTCGCCACCGAGCCGGTGGTCATGCACTCGCCGACCCGGGCCCGGTACTTCTACGACCTCGTGGTGGGCGTCGTCCCGGTTGCCTCGGAGAACGCCGTGCACGTGGTGGGTCAGGTGCTCACGATGCTGTGGCTCGTGGCGGCCCGTCGCGGCATCGCCTTCGTCCCCGGCTCGGCCGCCCGGTTGCCTATCGACGGCGTCGGGTTCGTGCGGCTGGAGACGGCGGTGCCCGAGCCGGTGGAGCTGCACCTGCTGTGGGCGAAGCAGGCCAAGAACCCGGCGCTCCGGCGGGTGCTGGAGGTCCTCGAACGGCGAACCACCGGGTGACGGTGTCGGCCTGACCATGCTCTGAGGGCATCGAGCGATACGCAATCGCTCTTGGACACGCATCCATCCGCCTTCCTACCGTGATGCCGACCGCCGCCACCCGGTGCGCCGTAGCGCCCCCGGAGCGGACCCGCCGGACCCGAGGACCCACCCGTGACGCTGCTTGCCCCGGATGCTCTCGCCGACCGGCTGAAGTCCGGCCTGCTCTCCTTCCCGGTGACCCACTTCGACGCCGACCTGCAGTTCGACGAGCCCCGGTACCGGAAGCACCTGGCCTGGCAGGCGAGCTTCGACGTGGCCGGCCTGTTCGCGGCCGGCGGCACCGGCGAGGGCTTCTCGCTGACCTCCGCGGAGCTGGACCGGGTCGTGCGTGTCGCCGTCGACGAGGTCGCCGGGCGGGTCCCCGTCATCGCCCCGGCGACCGGCGGGACGGCGGTGTCCGCGGCGCAGGCACGCGCGGCCGAGGCAGCCGGGGCAACCGGGCTGCTGCTGTTCCCGCCCTATCTGACCGAGGCCAGCCAGCGTGGCCTGGTCGAGCACATCAGCGCGGTGTGCCGGTCCACCGACCTGGGCGTCATCGTCTACAGCCGGGCCAACGCGGTGCTCAGCGACACCACGGTGGCCGAGGTGGCCGAACGCAACCCCAACCTGATCGGGCTCAAGGACGGCGTCGGGGACATCGAGCAGATGACGCGCACCTACGCGCGCGTCGGTGACCGGCTGATCTACATCGGCGGGCTGCCCACCGCCGAGACGTTCGCGCTGCCGCTCCTCCAGCTGGGCGTGACCACGTACTCCTCGGCGCTCTACAACTTCCTCCCGGAGTTCGCGCTCAGGTTCTACGCCGCCGTGCGCGCGCAGGACAGGGGCGCCGTGTACGGCATGCTCAACGACTTCGTGCTGCCCTACACCGAGATCCGCGACCGGGCCAAGGGCTATGCGGTCTCCATCGTGAAGGCCGGGCTGACCGCCGTCGGCCGGGACGGCGGCCGGGTGCGCCCGCCCCTGACCGACCTGACCGAGGCGGAGCTGGCCGAGCTGACGGCCCTGGTCTCCAAGGTCTCCTGAGCCCGCACCTGCCTCGACGCGCCCCGCTGAACCCCGCACCCCTGAGGAGCACCCCATGGACGTCGTCAGCATCGACCCCCGAACCGGCGAGGCCGCCGAGGTCGTCGCCCAGGAGACCACCACCGAGGAGGTCGACCGCCTCTGCGCCGCGGCGCTGGCCGCCGCGCCCGCCCTCGACGAGTTCGGCCGGGCAGGCCGTGCCGCCCTGCTGCGCGCCCTCGCCGACGCCCTGGAGGGGCGCCGGGAGGACGTCGTGGCCGTCGCCGACCGCGAGACGGCGCTGGGCACCACCCGGCTGAACGGCGAGCTGACCCGGACCTGCTACCAGCTCCGGCTGTTCGCCGAGGTGCTCGAGGAGGGCAGCTACCTCGAGGCGGCCATCGACCACGCGGGTGACACCCCCATGGGCCCGCGGCCGGACCTCCGCCGGATGCTCGTGCCGATCGGTCCGGTGGCCGTGTTCGGCGCGAGCAACTTCCCGCTCGCCTTCTCGGTGCCCGGCGGTGACACCGCGTCGGCGCTGGCCGCCGGCTGCCCCGTCGTCGTCAAGGCGCACGGCTCCCACCCGGCGACGTCGCAGCTGGTGTTCGAGGTGCTCGTCGAGGCCGCCGGCAAGGCCGGAGCGCCCGAGGGCACCCTCGGCATCGTGCACGGGCTGCAGGCCGGGGCCGACCTCGTCGCCCACCCGGCGATCCGCGCGGTCGGCTTCACCGGCTCGGTCAACGGCGGGCGCGCGCTGCTGGAGATCATCGAGCGGCGTCCCGACCCGGTGCCGTTCTTCGGCGAGCTGTCCAGCCTCAACCCGCTGGTCGTCACCCCGCAGGCCGCCGTCGAGCGCGGCGAGACCATCGGCCGCGAGCTGGTCGGCTCCTTCACGCTCGGCGGCGGCCAGTTCTGCACCAAGCCCGGGCTGGCCTTCGTGCCGGCCGGCCCCGAGGGCGACCGGGTCGTCGACGCGATGGCCGAGGCGGTCCGCTCGGCGCCGGCACCGGTGCTGCTCAACGAGGGCATCGCCGCCGCATACGGCCGCATCTCCGACGGCCTGGCCGCCGCACCGGGCGTCGAGGAGGTGGCCCGGGGCGAGCAGGCCCCGGACGAGGGTTTCCGCGCCGTCCCCCGGCTGCTCACCACCGCCGCCGCCGACCTGCCGGGGGAGGTCACCGAGGAGTGCTTCGGACCGGTGAGCGTCGTCGCCCGCTACGACGGCGAGGACGAGCTGTTCGCCGCCTTCGCCGCTCTTCCCTCGTCCCTGACCGCCACGGTGCTGCGCGGTGACGGCGAGACCGAGCTGCCGCTCGCCGTGTCGCAGCAGCTGCGCACGCTGGCCGGCCGGATCGTCTACGACGCCTACCCGACCGGCGTCGCCGTCTCCTGGGCCCAGCACCACGGCGGGCCGTGGCCATCGACCAACTCCCAGCACACCTCGGTGGGGACGACGGCGATCCGCCGGTTCCTGCGGCCGGTCACCTGGCAGGGCGCTCCCGCCGAGGTGCTGCCGGAGGAGCTGACCGACGGCTACCAGGGCATCCCGAGGCGGGTCGACGGGAAACTGCAGCTGCCCGGGGGCTGAGCGGGTCGCCACCGATCAGTCGTGCGCGGTGACGCAGATCCACCGCTTCAGTCCTTGCGGCCGGCGTCCACGAGCCGGATGACGGCTGCGCCCTCCTCGTCGGAGGCCGCGAGGTCGACCTCGACGTCGAAGCCCCAGTCGTGGTTGCCCTCGGGGTCGTCGACGATCTGCCGCACGTGCCAGACGTCCGGGCGCTTGTCCCAGATCAGCAGCGCGGGACCGCGGGCGTCCGCGCCGGTGTTCACCTCGCCGTGCTCGGCGAAGTAGGCCTGCACCACCTCGCCCCAGCGCTCGGCGTCCCAGCCCGAGCCGGCGTCCAGCTCGCCCAGGTCGTACCAGCGGCGGCGGGCCCACAGCTCGACGCGGCGGAACAGCGCGTTGCGGACCATCGCGGTGAACGCCCGCTCGTTGCCGGTCAGCGGGCGCGGCCGGGCGGGGACGGCGACCTCCGCCACCGGCCCCTGGTCGGCATCGGTGAGCGCCTCCCACTCGTCCAGCAGCGAGGAGTCGACCTGGCGCACCAGCTCGCCGAGCCACTCGACGAGGTCGGTGACCTCCTCGGTGCGCGCCGCGGCCGGCACCCCCGAGCGCAGCGCCTTGAACGCGTCGGAGAGGTAGCGCAGCACCGCCCCCTCGGCGCGGGTCAGCCCGTAGGTGTTCACGAACTCCCGGAAGGTGAACGCCCGCTCCCACATCTCCCGGACCACCGACTTCGGCGACAGCGCACCGTCGGCGGCCCACGGGTTGGACTGCCGGTAGACCTCGAAGGCGTGCCCGAGCAGCTCCTCCAGCGGCTTGGGATAGCTGATCTCCTCGAGCAGCTCCATCCGCTCGTCGTACTCGATGCCCTCGGCCTTCATCTGCGCGACCGCCTCGCCCTTGGCCTTGTTGAGCTGGGCGGCGAGGATCTGGCGCGGGTCGTCGAGCGTGGCCTCGATGACGCTGACGACGTCGAGCGCGTAGGTGTCCGAGTCGGGGTCGAGCAGGTCGATGGCGGCCAGCGCGAAGGTGGACAGCGGCTGGTTGAGCGCGAAGTCCGGCGGCAGGTCCAGCGTCAGGTCGTAGCGGCGGCCGTCGGGCTCCGGCTCGGGCAGCCGCTCCAGGACGCCGGCCTGCAGCAGGGAGCGGGCGATGCCGATCGCGTCGCGGATCAGCTTCAGCTGCTTCTTGCGCGGCTCGTGGTTCTCGGTGAGCAGCCGGCGCATCGCGGTGAACGGGTCACCCGGCCGGTCGACGACGTCGAGGATCATCGCCGTCGTCACCCGCATGTGGCTGGTCAGCTTCTCGGGTTCCCCCTCGACCAGCCGGTTCATCGTCGACTCGCTCCACGGCACCATGCCGTCGGGGACCTTCTTGCGCACCAGCTTGCGGCGCTTCTTCGGGTCGTCGGCCACCTTGGCGAACTGCTTGAGGTTCTCCACCTCGTGCTCGGGCGCCTGGACGACGACGGTGCCCGCGGTGTCGTAGCCCGCGCGGCCGGCCCGGCCGGCGATCTGGTGGAACTCGCGCACCTGCAGCAGCCGGGTGCGGGTGCCGTCGTACTTCGACAGCGCGCTGAAGACGACGGTGCGGATCGGCACGTTGATGCCGACGCCGAGGGTGTCGGTGCCGCAGATGACCTTGAGCAGCCCGGCCTGGGCGAGCTGCTCGACCAGCCGCCGGTACTTGGGCAGCATCCCGGCGTGGTGGACGCCGATGCCGTGGCGGACCAGCCGCGACAGCGTCGTCCCGAAGGCCGACGAGAACCGGAAGCCGCCGATCATCTCGGCGATCGCCGCCTTCTCATCCTTGCTGCAGACGTTGACGCTCATGAGCGCCTGTGCGCGCTCCAGCGCCGAGACCTGGGTGAAGTGGACGACGTAGACCGGCGCCTGCTGGGTGTCGAGCAGCTCCTGGATCGTCTCGTGCATCGGCGTCGTCGCGTAGTAGTGGTGCAGCGGCACCGGGCGCACGGCGTTGGCCACCAGCGCGGTCGGTCGGCCGGTGCGCCGCGTCAGGTCCTCGCGCAGGAAGGTGACGTCGCCCAAGGTGGCGCTCATCAGGAGGAACTGCGCCTTCGGCAGCTCCAGCAGGGGGACCTGCCAGGCCCAGCCGCGGTCGGGGTCGCCGTAGAAGTGGAACTCGTCCATGACCACCAGGCCGATGTCCGCCTCCGCGCCCTCGCGCAGCGCGATGTTGGCCAGGACCTCGGCGGTGCAGGCGATGATCGGGGCATCCCGGTTGACCGCCGCGTCGCCGGTGAGCATGCCGACGTTCTGCGCGCCGAAGATGCCGCAGAGCGCGAAGAACTTCTCGCTGACCAGCGCCTTGATCGGTGCGGTGTAGTAGCTGCGCCGGCCGGCGGCCAGCGCGGCGTACTGCGCGCCGGTGGCGACCAGCGACTTGCCGGAGCCGGTCGGGGTGGCGAGGACGACGTTGGCGCCGCTCACCAGCTCGATCAGCGCCTCCTCCTGGGCCGGGTACAGCGGCGTGCCGCCGGCCTCGGCCCAGGCGGCGAAGGCCGCGAACAGCTCGTCGGGATCGCCGCCCCTCGCGCGCAGCGCGGAGAGGTCGGCGGGGTCGTCGAGCAGCGGGGGAGCGGCGGTCGTGGTCATCAGGGCTACCAGCGTGCCCGACGACCTGCTGCTTCCGCTGAGCCAGGTCCGGTAGGGCGTTCGTGTCCGAGAGACGGTAACGATCCGGTAACGACGAGTGTGGCGATGTGTGGGGTGCGTCGTAATCGGAGAGGAAGGTGAACAATAGGTAAACGGAAGGTGGCTGGGACCATGCGTGAACGTTTCTGCCCGGAGTGCCGGTGGACCGTGGTGACCGACCCCGCGGGCCGGCGCCGGCTCGAGATGCGCTGGGTGCCGCTCGGCGCCACGGCCAACCAGGCCCCGGTGGCGCGCGCGGCGTGACGGAGGGCCGCGTCCTCCCCGGGACGTGGCGGAGCGAGACACCCGACCCGGGCGGTAGGAGGGGTGCACAACGACGTGCGCCTCTCCCACCGCCCGGGTCGTGTGCTGTGCAGCCGACACCCGCCGGTTCCGCGGGGTTCCGCCGGGGTAGCGCGCGGAGCAGGAGGTGCGGGCCGCAGGGGCCCGCGCCCGCTGCCAGTCGCTCCGGAGGACCGTCATGTCATCACCCCGTCCCGAGACCCAGCCCGCCCAGCAGCAGAGCGTTCCGGGCACGCTCGGGGAGATGGACCCGAAGCCGGACCACGGCGAGGAGAGCTACCACGGTTCCGGAAGGCTCACCGGCAAGGCCGCGGTCATCACCGGTGGGGACAGCGGCATCGGCCGCGCCGTCGCCATCGCCTTCGCCCGCGAGGGCGCCGACGTCCTGATCTCCTACCTCAACGAGCACGAGGACGCGCAGAACACCGCGAAGTACGTGGAGCAGGCCGGCCGGAAGTGCGTGCTCGTGCCCGGCGACATCTCCGACCGGGCGCACTGCAAGACGATCATCCCGAAGGCCGTCGAGGAGTTCGGCCGGGTCGACATCCTGGTCAACAACGCCGCCTTCCAGATGAGCCACGACTCGCTGGAGGAGATCTCCGACGAGGAGTGGGACTTCACCGTCGCCACGAACCTCTCGGCGATGTTCACCCTGACCAAGGACGCCATCCCGCACATGCAGCCGGGTGCCTCGATCATCAACTCGTCGTCGGTGAACTCGGACAACCCGAGCCCCAACCTCATCGCCTACGCCATGACCAAGGCCGGCATCGCGAACTTCACCGCCAGCCTCGCGCAGCTGTACGCAGAGAAGGGCATCCGGGCCAACAGCGTCGCCCCCGGCCCGGTCTGGACGCCGCTGATCCCCTCGACGATGCCCGAGGAGAAGGTCGACAGCTTCGGCCAGCAGGTGCCGCTGGGCCGCCCCGCGCAGCCGGCCGAGCTGGCGCCCGTCTACGTGATGCTGGCCAGCGACGAGGCCTCCTACGTCTCCGGCGCGCGGATCGCCGTCACCGGCGGCAAGCCCATCCTCTGAGAAAGGGCCCCGGTGCCCCCCACCCGCTCGCAGGCTCGCGGTGGGGCCCTGCACCGGGGCCGCTCCGTCACGTCATCGTCGCGATGCGGGCGATGTCGGCCGGGCGGACGCGGCAGCAGCCGCCGACCAGCCGGGCGCCCGCGGCCTGCCACTCCTCGAGGGCATGCCCGGGGATCCCCGGCGTCCCGGTCCACGACCGGGACGCCGGGTCCCAGCTCTCACCGCTGTTCGGGTAGGCGACCAGTGGCTTGCCGGCCGGTGCCGCGGCGCGCAGGGCCGCTGGCAGCGCCGACGGCGCGGTGCAGTTGACGCCGACGGCGACCACCTCGTCGACGCTCGCGGCCATCGCGTACACGTCGGCCGCCCGCTCGCCGCGGCGGGTGCGGGCGACGCCATCGTCGTCCACCACGGTGGTCAGCGACAGCCACATCGGCACACCCAGCGCCTGCGCCTCCAGCAGCAGGGCCTCCACCTCGGCGGCGGCCGGCACCGTCTCGCAGGCCAGCACGTCCGCGCCCGCGTCGGCCAGCAGCGCCATCCGCGGCCGGTGGAACTCCCGCAGCCGCTCGACACCCACCTCGGAGACGTAACCGCCGGTGTACTCGGAGCCGTCGGCGAGCATCGCCCCGTACGGGCCGACCGAGCCGGCCACCCACCCCGGCCCCTGGCCTTCCCGTGCCAGCGCCACCGACGACGCGATCAGCCGGCGCGCCTCGGTCGCGCCCACGCCGGCGGCGGCGAATCCCGCCACGGTGGCCTGGTAGCTGGCCGTCGTGGCCACCTGGGCACCCGCGGCCGCGAACGCCGCGTGCGCGGCCACGATCGCCGCCGGGTCGTCGCGCAGCAGCCGCGCCGACCACAGCGCCGAGGAGACGTCGTGACCGCGCGCCTCCAGCTCGGTGGACAGGCCCCCGTCGAGGACGACGGGTCCGGCGGCGAGCGCATCGGCCAGCGGAGGCATGCCTTCGATCATCCCGCGGTACAGGGCTGTCCATGGTGTTCATCTGGAGCAGCGGCTGGGGTCCTCGTCGGCGGCGTCCCCGGTACGGGGGCGGTTACCGCGGGCACTACGCGGGCCACTACCGCCGCGGGTACGGGCCGCCGCCCGGCTACGGCTACGGCCGGCGCAACGACTCGTGCCTGCGCGATCTCCTGTTCCTCAACACCGGCTGCTGCCTGGCCAACGCCGTCGGGTGCGGCATGGACCTGCTGCTGGTCGCACCGCGCTCGCTGCCGGCGATCCGGGAGGGCCGGCAGGGCAGCGGCGCGGCGGCCCACCTGATCGCCGCCGTCCGCTACTACCAGCGGGAGATCAGCCCGAAGCGCCGGCCGTGCTGCCACTTCACCCCGACGTGCTCGGCCTACGCGATCGCGGCGCTCGAGACCCACGGCGCGCTGCGCGGCTCCTGGCTGACCCTCCGCCGCCTCGTGCGCTGTCGCCCCGGTGCGGCTGCCGGTGCCGATCCGGTGCCCGCCTGACCCCTCGCCGGGGTCAGCCCCAGGGGTGGTCGCCTACGGTGCGGCGGTGACCCCCGGGGACGGCGCGACGGCGGGTTCCGCGACGTGGCGCGACGCCGGGTGGCGGGCCGCCGCCCTGGACTGGGCTGCGGCTCGGCTGGTACGCGCGGGGCTCGAGCCGGACGGCCCGCCGGAGCAGCCGCACGTGCGGGCCTGGTCCACGGCCTTCCGCATCCCGGTGCGGGGCGGGGGCGCGGTGTGGCTGAAGGCGGTCGGGCCCGGGGCCGCCCAGGAGCCGGTGCTGGCCGAAGCGCTCGGGCGCTGGGCGCCGCAGTGGGTGCTGCCGCCGATCGCGGTGGATCGGGAACGACGGCTGGTGCTCCTGCCCGACGGCGGGCCGACGCTCCGCGGGGCGGGCTCGACCGAGCCCGCCGCGTGGGCGGCGATGCTCGCCGACCACGGCCGCCTGCAGGTCGAGGTCGCGGAGCACGCCGAGGAGCTGGTGGGCCTGGGCGTGCCCGACCACCGACCGGAACGCCTGCCCGAGCTGGTGGAGGACCTGCTGGCCGACGACGAGGCGCAGCGGCCCGGCCGCCCCGACGGCCTCGCCGCCGACGCCCGCGCCCGCGTGCTGGCCCGCCTCGGCGAGTACGCGGGAGCGTGCCGGGAGCTCGCCGACGGCGGCCTCCCGGCCACCGTGCAGCACGACGACCTGCACGACGGGAACGTGTTCGTCCGCGACGGCCGCCACCGCTTCTTCGACTGGGGCGACGCCTCGGTGGCCCACCCGTTCCTCGTCCTGCTGGTCGCCCTGCGGTTCGCCGGCCGCGTGCTCCGGTTGCCCGATGGCGACCCGGCGCTGCGCCGGCTGCGCGACGCCTACCTCGACCAGTGGCTCGACTTCGGCGCGGCCGAGGACCTGCGGCGGCAGTGCGATCTGGCGCTCCACGTCGCCCCGCTGCAGCGCGCGCTCACCTGGCGCCGGATCCTGCGCGGCGTGCACCCGACCGAACGCGCCGAGTGGGCCGGCCAGGTGGCCGGCTGGACCGCGAGCAGCTGGAGCGGGGACCGCTGCCGCCCGGTCGCTGACCCCGTCGGCCAGACTGGTGCGGTGCCCCTGACCGACGACCCCTCCGGTGACCTCGCCGTCACCGGGTCCCTCGTCGTGCCCGCGGCCGCCTTGTCGTGGCGGTTCTCCCGGTCATCGGGCCCCGGCGGACAGGGCGTGAACACCGCCGACTCGCGGGTGGAGCTCTCGGTCTCGCCCCTGGACCTCCCGGGCCTCAGCGACCAGCAGCGGGCACGGCTGGCGTCACGGCTCGGGACCCGGCTGGTCGACGGCGTGCTGACGGTCGTCGCCAGCGAGCACCGGCAGCAGCTGCGCAACCGGCAGGCCGCCCGCGAGCGCCTGGCGGCCGTCCTGCGTGCCGCACTGGCCCCGCCGGCTCCGGCCCGGCGGCGCACCAAGCCCACCCGTGGCTCGAAGGAGCGGCGGATCGAGGCGAAGAAGCAGCGCGGCCAGCTGAAGAAGCAGCGCCGCAACTGGGACTGACGGTCGGACGTTCCCGCGGGAACGTCCCCGCGGGAACGTCCCCGCACCGGCCGGTCAGCTCAGCCGCTGCTGCAGGTGCACCGTGACCTCCTCGCCCGCCTGGCTCTTGCCGATGGCCGAGCAGATCGTCGCGCGCAGGGGCAGCCAGTGCGGGCCGGTGCCCGACGGCATGAGGGTGGCCGCGAAGGCGTACCCGTCGGCGGTGCCGGTCACCTTCACCGCCCGACGGGTGCCCAGGAGCTCCGCGGAGTCCGGCACGACCAGGTACGTCGGGAAGGCGCCGTCCTTCTCGATCGGCGCGGTGAAGGTGAGGTCCAGCGTGGTGGAAGGGTTCATGCCTCCGTAGACCGGAGCGGAACCGGTAACTCATCGCGGCGCCGCAGCAGGTACGCCCGCTCGCGGTCGTTCCGGACCAGCCGGAGAGCGGCGTCGTAGGTGACCCGCGCGTCGGCGGTGCGGCCGAGGCGGCGCAGGAGCTCGGCGCGGACGGCGGGCAGGAGGTGGTCGTGGGGGAGCTCCAGCCGGTCCACCAGCGCCAGCCCGGCGGCCGGCCCCTCGACCTCGGCGACGACGACGGCGCGGTTCAGCGCGACGACCGGGCCCGGCGCGAACGCCAGCAACTGGTCGTACAGCGTCAGGACCTGCCGCCAGTCGGTGTCGGACGCCGTCGGCGCGTCGCTGTGGACGGCGGCGATCGCGGCCTGCAGCTGGTACGGGCCCGGGCGATCGCGCCGCAGGCACTGCCGCACCAGCGTCTGGCCCTCGCCGATCAGCTGCCGGTCCCACCGCGACCGGTCCTGCTCGGCCAGCGGCACGAGGTCGCCGTCGGCCGTGCTGCGGGCAGGTCGCCGCGACTCGGTGAGCAGCATCAGCGCCAGCAGGCCGGTGACCTCGGGCTCGTCCGGCATCAGCTCGGCCAGGAGGCGGCCGAGCCGGATCGCCTCCGCGCACAGGTCCGGGCGCACGAGCTGGTCCCCGGACGTGGCGGTGTGCCCCTCGGTGAAGACCAGGTGGACGACGGCGAGCACGGCCGGCAGCCGATCGGGCAGCTCTGCCTCCCGCGGCACCCGGTACGGGATCCGGGCCGTGCGGATCTTGGCCTTCGCGCGCACGAGGCGCTGGGCCATGGTGGCCTCGGGCACGAGGAACGCCGCCGCGATCTCGGTGGTGGTGAGGCCGCCGAGCAGCCGGAGGGTGAGCGCCACCAGCGCCGGGTGGCAGCAGGTGAAGATCAGGCGCAGCCGGTCGTCGTGCACGGGTCCCTCCTCGACGGGCTCCGGGGCGCCGCCGAGCAGCGCGGCCTGCAAGTACCGGTCGGTGCGCACGGATTCCCGCCGCCAGCGGTCGATCGCCCGGCGGCGGGCGGTCGTGACGATCCAGCCGGCCGGGCTCGGCGGGATCCCCTCGACCGGCCACCGGGCGAGGGCGGTGAGGAAGGCCTCCTGGACCGCCTCCTCGGCGGCGTCGACGTCGCCGAGGAGGCGGATCAGGACGGCGACCGCCCGGCCGTGGTGCGCGCGGAACACCCGCTCGACCTCGGCGACGGCGTCGTCCACGGGCGTCAGAAGGTCTGCGCGACGGGCCGGACCTCGACCGGCAGGCCGCCGAGGACACGGGCCAGCTTGCCGGCCCAGCCGAGGGCCTGGTCCAGGTCGTCGGCCTCGATCACGTCGAACCCGCCGATGAACTCCTTGGCCTCGGCGTAGGGGCCGTCGGTGACGAGCACGTCGGCGCCCTCGGCGCGGACGACGGTCGACGCCTCCGGCTGGTGCAGCGCAGCGGCGAAGACCCAGGCGCCTGCCGCCTGCATCTCCGCGTTGAGCGCCGCCAGCTGCTCCATCACCGGCGCCAGCTCCTCCGGCGGGGGGACCTCGCCGACCGGCTGGATGATGCTCAGCAGGTACTGGGCCATGGTTGCCTCCTGGGGTTCGGCGCCGGTCCGGTGCCGGTCGCTCACCCCCTGTACGAGCGGGGACCGGCCGGATCGACACCTTCGCGCGGAAATTTCCGCACGGCCAGGACCGGCGCCGCGCCCGCCGCGTCAGCCGGCGAGGACGGCGGCCATCACCCGCCGGGCCCGTCGGCCCTCAGGCACCGGCAGCAGCGGGTGCACGTGCACCAGGCCCTCCTCCTCGTGGTGGTCGACCGGCACTCCGGCCGCGCGGGCGCGGTCGACCAGCAGCCGGGTGTCCGGGCTGGTGATGTCGCGGGTACCGCTGAAGACGGTCAGCGGACCGAGCCCGGCCAGCTCCCCGAACAGCGGGCTGACCAGCGGATCGGTGAGCGGGAGGTCGCCGCGCCAGAGCTCGATCGCCGCCCGGGTGCCGGGGCGGGCCAGCCAGGGGTCCTGCGGCTCGACGAGGTCGATCTCGGGGTTGGCCAGGGTCAGGTCCAGCGCGGGGGAGACGAGCACGGTCCGGTGCAGCGGTGGCACGCCCCGGTCGCGCAGGAGCTGGGCGGCGGACAGCGCGATCTGACCGCCGGCCGAATCGCCCACCGCGGTGACCTGCCCGGCGCCGTACCGGTCGACCAGCGCGCCGACGAGGTCGGCCACCTGGGGCACCACCGTCGCCGCCGTCCCCACCGGCGCCAGCGGGTAGACGGGCACGGTGATCGCGGCGCCGCTGCGGGCGGCGAGCCGGGCGACCAGGCGCCAGTGCAACGGGTGGATCTGGTTCACCCAGGCACCGCCGTGCACGTAGACGGCGGCACGGTCCGGCATCCGGGTGCGGGGGAGGACGCGGTAGACCGGCCAGCCGGTCGCGTGGCCGACGTCCACCGCGATCTCGACCGGGCCGAGCCCCCGTGGCGGTCCGTACGGTGCCGGGCGCAGCATGCGCTCCTGGACGCCGCGCAGCATGAGCTCCGGGCGCTCGAACTCCCGCCGGAAGCGGAGCAGGCGGAGCAGCGGGGGGAGCAGGCGGCTGGCAGGGCTGGGCACGGGGCCTCCGGGGTCGGCAGGTCGGGGGCGTCCAGGGATTCGGACGGCGGTCAGCTCAGCGAGAGCGGCTCGCGGACGAGGACCCACAACGGCAGCTCGTCGTCGGTGGTGCGGGTGGTCTCGGTGACCTGGAAGCCGAACCCGCGGAAGAACCGCACGTTCGCCCACCCGAACACCGCGGCCGCGGCGGGCATCCGCTCGGCGTCGCAGCGCACCA
The DNA here is from genome assembly GCF_054051175.1 of Blastococcus sp. SYSU DS0753. NCBI lineage: Bacteria > Bacillati > Actinomycetota > Actinomycetes > Geodermatophilales > Geodermatophilaceae > Blastococcus > Blastococcus sp. SYSU DS0753. The sequence goes on from NZ_JBJHAT010000016.1 coordinate 46,472, forward strand.
GCACCGGCGCCAGCACGGCGGCGGCCAGGCCGCGCCGGCGGGCGGAGGGCCGGACACCGAGGTGCCGCAGCCGCCAGTGCGGCCGGTCGGGCAGCGCGGCGGTCACCAGGGCCTCGGTCTCGGCGACCACCCGGGCGCGGTCCCCGGAGAGGTAGGGGAGCTCGCGCGCCAGGGCGGCGCGCACGTCGTCCGGCAGGGGCCGGGTGCCGGGCGCGCCGGCCGGCGGCTCCCAGACGGCGACGGCGTCGCGGTCCTCGGTGACCCAGGCGGTGCCGGTGGCGACGCCGCGGTGGGCGGCGTCGAGCTCGTGCAGCCGGGTGAGCCGCTGCATGCGGCCGTCGTCGGGCAGGGCCCAGCGGGTCCAGCGGGAGTCGGCCAGGGCGACGGTGAGGGTGGCGGCGATCGCCGGGACGTCGCGCTGCTCGGCCACCCGGACGTCGGGCCCCGGTTCGTCGGGGTCGTCGATCCGCCGGACGATCGGGCCAGAGGGGGTCACCCCGGAATCCCACCACGTGCCCGGCACGCGCACGGGGCCGCCCCGGTGGGACGGCCCCCGCTCGTGGCCCCCTGCAGGGTCCCGCCGCGAGCCTGCGAGTGGCGGGGGGCAGGGGGTCCTCTCAGAAGCCGGCGCGGTCGACCTTGCGGTGGTAGCGCTCGCCGAGCTTGCCGCCGAGGACAGCACCGACGAGGGTCAGCACCAGGACCGCGATCAGGGCGATGATGCCGCCGGTCGTGGCGGTGCCCTCGTCGATGGGGATGCGCGGCAGGTTCAGCTGCTGGAGCACGTTGTACTCGGAGCCGAAGAGCAATCCGGCCACGGCCAGCGCGAGGACGACGAGCAGGCCGATGACCCACACGGCGATGCCCTGGCGGGCCCCGTCGAAGCGCGCCATCCGGCCGGCGACGTAGCCGCCGGCCAGGTAGGCGAGGAAGAGGACGACCAGCAGGACGATGCCGCCGACGATGCCGATCGTGCTCGCCTGCTCGGTGGCCTCCTCGACCGACGGGACGCCCTCGGTGAGGCCGACGGCGACACCGGCGGCGCTGATCAGCGCGATCAGCAGGACGGCCAGCCCGTTGGCGGAGAGCCAGCCGAAGAAGGCAGCGCCCCACTTGATGCCGCCGTAGCGGGAGTGCTGGGCGTCCACGGCGTCACGGCCGGCACCCCGGGTGGGGTGCGCTCCGTCCGGGCGGATGCCGGCGTCGTCGCCGTGCGCGGAAGCTGGGGTGGACATGCAGGGGACTCCTCGGACGAGGGAACGGCGGGCGGGATCGCCGGCCGATGGTGCGGGGTCCGGCGGCGACGGCGGGCTCGGGGCCGCGCCGACGCCGCCGGACTGCGGGGGGCCGGGGTCAGCGGCGGGTGCCGTCGGTGTCCTCGACGTCCAGCTCCACCTGCTCCTTGCGGACCTCTCCGGTGACCGTCTCCTGCTCGGTGACGGTCTGGGTGTCCAGGCGCACGCGCTCGACCGGCACGGCCTCCTTCTCGACGACCGGGCGCTCGGCGTGCAGCACCACCTCGTGCTCCTCCTCGGAGATGGTCGGGCCGTCGAGGGCGTCGCCGACGTTGGCGTCGGTGATGGGCTCGCGCTCGACGCGGATCTCCTCGCGCGACACCGGCACGGTCTGCGAGACGTTCTCCGAGACGACGTACTTGCGCAGCCGGGCGGAACCGGCCTCCACCCGCTGGGTCCCGATGTGCAGCCGCTCCTCCGAGCGGGTCATCGCGTCGTCGGTCGTGGGCCCGGAGGTGTCGTGACCGACGGCCCCGCGGGTGGTGTCGGTGCCGGTGGTGTCGGTGGTGTCGGTGCGGGTGGTGTCGGTCCCGGCGGTGGCCAGGCCGTAGTACCGGTAGAGCTCGGTCTCCTCCGCGGGGGACAGGTGGCCCTCGGCGTCGATGTTCGGGGCGTTCTTCACCTTGTCCTTGGCGTAGGGCACGCGCAGCTCCGTGCCGGACATGTCGGCGTCGGCCAGAGGCACGAAGGTCTCCTTGGTGCCGAACATCCCGGTGCGGACGGTGGCCCATTCGGGGCGGCCGGTCTCATCGTCGAGGTAGACCTCGCCGACGGTGCCCAGCTCGCCGTCGGGGCCGACGGCGGTGCTGCCGATGACGTCGCTCAGCTGGTGCTCGGTGATCATGCGCGGAACTCCTGGGGGACGAGGGGGAGGGATGCCCCGGCCCGCCGCATCGCGCGCAGACGGGGACAGCCCCTCCGGTGCCCGTGCATTTACGACGTAAACGCATCCCGCGGCGCGGCTCGCGGTACACCCGGGATCAGGTGCGCGGGTCCCCGCGGCGAGGGGCGCGCCCCTCGGTCAGCACGGTCTCCAGGCGACCGAGCAGGTTCTCCAGCGCCTCCTCGAACTCGGCAGCCGACTCGTCGAGCGACAGCAGGGGCTCGAGGCGGACGACGGTCGGGTAGGCGTCCAGGTCCGTGCCGGCCGCGGCGTCGGGCACCCCCTCGGGCTGGTCCTCCGGGCTGATCTTCACCCCCTTCTGGGACACCTCCAGGAGGAGGTGGCCCAGCAGGAAACTGGAGTACGCCCGGTACGCCGCGACCGCGGCGGCCTCGGTGAAGCCGCTGTCGATCAGGGCGTCGAGGAAGGACTCGACCCAGCGGAGGCTGCGCAGCGGCGGCCGGACCCACGGGGCGGCGGGGGGACGCGTGGCGACCAGGGGGAAGACCTCCGGGTGGGCCAGGGCGATCCGCCGGACCCCGTGCGCCAGCCGCTGCAGGTAGTCCTGCCAGCCGTGGGAGGCGCTCAGGTGCACGTCCGGGTCGCCGTAGAGCTCGTCCACGACCGACTCCACGACCCCGTCGAGCAGCTGCTCGCGGCCGGGCACGTAGCGGTACAGCGCCATGGCCTCCACGCCGAGGTGGGCCCCGAGCCGGCGCATGGTCAGCGCGGCGAGGCCGTTGGCGTCGATGAACTCGATGGCCGCGCCGAGGATGCGGCGCCGGTCGAGCCCGGCGCGGCCGGCGCCGGGTGGAGCGGCCGGCACCGCCGCGGCTGCTCCACCACGGCCTTCGGGGCTGTCGGGGTCGGCGGCCGGGTCCGGCTCGGTCATCGGTCTCTCCCTCGGTCGGTGAGATCTGCCGGTGATCATGCTGGGTGGCGGCCGCACAGCGCCGGGCACCCTGGTGTGAGGCCGACGGAACCCAGCGTTGACGCCGAGGTCCACGAAGGGAAACGCCCGCCCCCGAGGCTGGTTCCCGTGCCCGCCTCCGTGTCTCCCGCCGCCGCGATCGAGGGCATGCGCACCTCCCGTACGACGAACACGCACTGCCCCTACTGCTCCCTGCAGTGCGGCATGGCCGTCACTGCCGGCGACCGCCCGGCCACGCTGGTCCCGCTGGACTTCCCGACGAACCGCGGTGGTCTCTGCTCCAAGGGCTGGTCGTCGACCGAGCTGCTCGACCACCCCGAGCGGCTCACCCGCCCGCTGGTCCGCGCGGTGCCCGGCGACCGCACCAGCCCGCTGGTGGAGTCGAGCTGGGACGAGGCGCTGGAGCGGGTGGTCGCCGCGATCGAGCGCACCCAGGGCGAGCACGGGCGCGACGCCGTCGGCTGCTTCGGCGGGGGATCACTGACCAACGAGCAGGCCTACCAGTTCGGCAAGTTCGCCCGGATCGCGCTGCGCACCAGTGCGATCGACTACAACGGCCGGTTCTGCATGTCCTCGGCGGCGGGCGCGGCCAACCGCGCGTTCGGCATCGACCGCGGGCTGCCCTTCCCGCTGTCGGACATCGCCGAGGCCGACGTCGTCGTCCTCGTGGGCAGCAACCCGGCCGACACCATGCCGCCGGCCATGCAGTGGTTCGACGCCGGCCGCGAGCGGGGCGCGCAGCACGTCGTCGTCGACCCCCGGCGGACGGCCACCGCCCGCAACGCCGCCCTGCACCTGCAGCCCCTGCCCGGCACCGACCTGGCGCTGGCCAACGGGCTGCTGCACATCGCGCTCGCCGAGGGGCTGGTCGACGAGGAGTACGTCGCCGCCCGCACCACCGGGTTCGAGGACGTGCGGGCCGGCGTCGGTGCGTACTGGCCCGATCGGGTGGAGCGGCTCACCGGCGTGCCCGTTCCCGACCAGCGGCGCACCGTCTTCGCCCTGGCCCGGGCGGAGAAGGCGATGATCCTCACCGCGCGCGGCGCCGAGCAGCACCGCAACGGCACCGACACCGCGCAGGCGTGGATCAACCTGGCCCTGGCCCTGGGCCTGCCGGGCCGGCCGGGCAGCGGCTGGGGCACCATCACCGGCCAGGGCAACGGGCAGGGCGGCCGCGAGCACGGGCAGAAGGCCGACCAGCTGCCCGGCTACCGCTCGCTCGCCGACCCCGCCGCCCGCGCGCACGTCGCCGCCGTCTGGGGCGTCGACCCCGACGACCTCCCGCAGCCGGGGAGGTCGGCGTTCGAGCTGCTCGACGCGCTCGGCAGCGACGGCGGCGTGCGCACCCTGCTGGTGCTGGCCAGCAACGTCGCGGTCAGCGCGCCCGACGCGCGCCGGGTCATCAGCCGGCTCGGCGACCTGGACTTCCTCGCCGTCAGCGACTTCTTCCTCTCCGAGACCGCGGAGCTGGCCGACGTCGTCCTGCCCAGCGCCATGTGGGCGGAGGAGGCCGGGACGATGACGAACGTCGAGGGCCGGGTCATCCGGCGCCGCCGGGCACTCGACCCGCCCGACGGCGTCCGCGACGACCTCCAGCTGCTCGCCGAGCTGGCCGGCCGCCTCGGGGTCGGCGAGAAGTTCAGCGGCGACCCGGAGACGGTGTTCGAGGAGCTGCGCCGCGCGAGCGCCGGGGGAGCGGCCGACTACGCGGGCATCAGCTACCGGCGCATCGACGAGGAGCGCGGCGTCTTCTGGCCCTGCCCCGCCCCGGAGCACCCCGGCACGCCACGGTTGTTCACCGAGCGGTTCGCCACCCCCGACGGCCGGGCCCGGTTCCTCCGGGTCGAGCACGCCGACGCCCACGAACTCCCCGACGCCGACCACCCCTACGTGCTCACCACCGGCCGGGTCCTGGCCCAGTACCAGTCGGGCACCCAGACCCGCCGCACGCGCAGCCTCCAGCTGGTCGCGCCGAGCCCGCGGGCGGAGCTGCACCCCGACCTCGCCCGCCGGCTCGGCATCGCGCAGGACGACGTCGTGGAGCTCACCACCCGCCGCGGCCGCGCACGGTTCCACGCCCAGGTCACCGACACGATCCGGCCGGACGTCGTCTTCGTGCCGTTCCACTGGGCCGGCGCGAACGCCCTCACCGACGCCGATGCGCTCGACCCGACGTCGAAGATGCCGCCCTTCAAGGTCTGCGCCGTCGCCGTCGCCCGCGTCGCCGGTCCCGAGGAGCAGATCCCGCCCCCGCCCGCGGCCACCCAGCCCCGACCGGCCGGCCACCGGCCCGCCCCCGCGCCCGTTCCGCACCCGCCGTCCCGCTCGACGACGTCCCGCTCCGCGACGATCAGGAGAACCCCCGTGAAGAGCACCCCCCGCTTCCTGCAAGGCGTCTTCCCGATCACCGGCGAGGGGCTGGCCAAGCCCGGCCCCGTCGACCCGGCGCTGCGCTACACCGTGCCCCCCGGATGCAGCGCCCAGGCCCTGTACTTCCGCGGCGGGAACGCGACCACCGAGCTGGTCTACGTGCTGCTGGTGCGCGACGGCGAGCCGATGCGCTGGTTCCCGATCGGGGCGAAGGCCGACACCCACGTGCCGCTGCGCGTCGTCGAGGACCTGGTGGGCGGCTCCGTCGTCGAGCTGCACGCGGCGGCCCCCGAGGGCGTCACGGGCGAGATCGTGGTCGACCTGGGACTGGTGGAGGTCTGAGATGACGACGATCCTGGGCGCGCGCCTCACCGCCGCCACGACGCTGCACCTGGACGACGACCCCGATCCCCGCGGCCGGCTGGTCGTGGTGGGCAACGGCATGGCCGGTGCCCGCTTCGTCGAGGAGGTGCTCGAGCGCGGCGGCGGCGAGCAGTTCCGCATCACCGTCTTCGGCGACGAGCCGCACGGCAACTACAACCGGATCATGCTCTCGCCGGTGCTGGCCGGGGAGTCGCACGAGGACGACATCGTCCTCAACTCCCACGACTGGTACGCCGACAACGGCGTCGACCTGCGCGCCGGCGTCCGGGTCGAGCGGATCGACACCGCGGCCAAGCAGGTGCACGCCGCCGACGGCAGCGTCACGCCCTACGACCACCTGGTCCTGGCCACCGGCAGCTACTCCTTCATCCCTCCGATGGCCGGCGTGCGGACCGACGACGGCGCCCTGCTGCCCGGCGTGTACGGCTTCCGCACCATCGACGAGACCCGGGCCATGCTCGAGGCCACCGGCCGCTGCCGGCGCGCCGTGGTCATGGGCGGCGGGCTGCTCGGCCTGGAGGCGGCGCGGGCGCTGCAGGGCCACGGCCTGCAGGTCGAGCTCGTGCACGCCATGCCGTGGCTGATGAACGCCCAGCTCGACGCCGAGGCCGGCGCGATCCTCAAGAAGAGCGTCGAGTCCCTCGGCATCACCGTGCACCTCGACGTCCTGGCCACCGAGGTGCTCGGGAACGGGCACGTGGAGGGGGTGCTGCTGAAGGACGGCCGGCGGCTGGACTGCGACCTGCTCGTGGTCGCCGCGGGCGTGCGGCCGCACGCAGACATCGCGCTGCGCTCCGGGCTGGAGGTGGAGCGCGGCATCGTCGTCGACGACCAGCTGCGCACCGACGACCCCGATGTCTACGCCATCGGTGAGTGCGCCCAGCACCGCGGTGAGGTCTACGGTCTCGTCGCGCCGGCCTGGGAGCACGCGAAGGTGCTGGCCGACGTGCTCACCGGCACGGACCCCGGCGCCGAGTACCACGGCAGCCGGACCGCCACGAAGCTCAAGGTCGCCGGCGTCGACGTCGCCGTGATGGGGATCAGCACCCCCGAGCGGGACGACGACGAGTTCCTGGTCATCTCCGAGCCCAAGCGCGGCGTGCACCTGTCGGTGGTGATCCGCGACGACAAGCTGGTCGGCGCGACGCTGCTGGGTGACACCCGCAAGGTCGCCTTCCTCACCCAGGCGTTCGACCGGGGTGCCCCGCTGCCGGAGGAGCGGATCCGGTTGCTGGTCGACCTCTCCGACGGGGTGGAGGAGGTGGGCGTCGCCGACATGCCGCACGACAGCCAGGTGTGCAACTGCAACGGCGTCACCAAGGGCGACATCTGCGGTGCGGTCAGCGGTGGCTGCGGCAGCGTCGGCGAGGTCATGGACCGCACCCGCGCCGGCAAGGGCTGCGGCTCGTGCAAGTCGCTGGTGAAGCAGATCGTCGAGTGGGCCGCCGACGGCGACCTCGCCGAGGACCCCGCGGCGTCCTGGTACGTGCCGGGCGTCCCCATGCCCAAGCCCGAGCTGATGCGGGCCATCCGGGAGCACGACCTGCGGAGCGTGTCCGCGGTCTTCGCGACGCTCGCGCCCGGCGGGAAGGAGGACGCGAAGTCGAAGATGGGGCTCACCTCGCTGCTGAAGATGATCTGGGGCCACGACTTCGTCCCCGAGAAGGACGGCGAGTTCATCAACGACCGGGTGCACGCCAACATCCAGCGCGACGGCACCTTCTCGGTCGTCCCGCAGATGAAGGGCGGGGTCACCACACCTGCGCAGCTGCGCAAGATCGCCGACGTCGCCGAGAAGTACGAGGTGCCCATGGTCAAGGTGACCGGCGGCCAGCGGATCGACCTGCTCGGTGTCCGCAAGGAGGACCTGCCGGCGATGTGGGCCGACCTGGGCATGCCCAGCGGCTACGCGTACGGCAAGAGCTTCCGCACGGTCAAGACGTGCGTGGGCAGCGACTTCTGCCGCTTCGGGCTCGGCGACTCGACGCAACTGGGGATCGACCTGGAGACGCGATTCCAGGGCATCGAGAGCCCGGCGAAGATGAAGCTCGCCGTCGTCGGGTGCCCGCGGAACTGCGCCGAGGCCTACGTGAAGGACGTCGGGGTCGTGGCCATCGGCAACGGGAAGTGGGAGGTCTACGTCGGCGGCGCCGCCGGGGCCACCATCCGCAAGGGCGACCTGCTGGCCACGGTCGGCTCCCCGGAGGAGGTCATCACCCTGGCCGGGCGCTTCATGCAGTACTACCGGGAGAACGCCAACTGGCTCGAGCGGACCTACGACTTCGTGCCGAGGATCGGGCTGGAGAAGATCAAGGCCGTGCTGCTCGAGGACAGCGAGGGAATCGTCGCCGACCTCGACGCGAACATGCAGAAGTCGGTCGACGCCTACACCGATCCCTGGGGGCAGGACGGCAGGGAACCGGCCACGCCCGGGCAGTTCCGCCCGTCGCTCCCGCTGATCCCGCTGCCGAAGGTGCCGGTCCGATGAGCCTGAGCAGCCCCGCCGCCGCCCGGCTCGACCACACGCGCGAGCCGGCCCGCCCGACCACGCCCGGCACGGAAACCGGCAGCCCTGCCACGGGCGTCAGCACGCCCGGGCCGGCCGCGCCGATCCAGGGTCGCGAGCACGTGGTGGGCCGGGTGGCCGACATCCCGTTCGGCGAAGGCCGGGCGTTCGTCGCCGGCGGTGTGCAGGTGGCGGTCTTCCGGCTGCGCGACGGCTCGCTGCACGCCACCCAGGCGGCCTGCCCGCACGCCGGCGGACCGCTCGCCGACGGGCAGACCGACGTCGACGTGCTGGTCTGCCCGCTGCACCTGTTCGCCTACCGCTGGGACGACGGCGCCTCGACGTCGGGAGCCGCACCGATCCGCGTCCACCCCGTGCGCGAGCAGGACGGCAACGTGGTCGTCACCGTGTGAGCTCAGCGGACGCCGCAGGGCGGGCGCGGACGTGCATGCGCTCGCCCTGGGGGCCGAAGAGGGTGAGCGCCTCGGCCGGCTCGGGGAACGGGTTGGAGAAGGCGTGCGGTACGCGGGTGTCGAACTCGACGACCTCCCCGGGCTCCAGCACGAAGTCGCGGGGGCCGAGCCGCAGCCTGATGCGTCCGGAGAGCACGTAGAGCCACTCGTAGCCGTCGTGCACCTTCTGCTCGGTGTTGTCGGCCTGCCAGCGCGGCGGCATGACCTGCTTGTAGGCCTGCAGCCCACCGGTCTGCCGGGTCAACGGCACCATCGTCGCGCCCGCGTGCTGGATGGGGCGCCCGTGCACCCGCGGATCGGCCGGGGCCGGCACGTCCACCAGGGCGTCGAGGGCCACGCCGTACGCGCGCGCCAGGGGGAGCAGCAGCTCCAGGGTGGGCCGGCGGCCGCCCGACTCCAGCCGCGACAGCGTGCTCACCGAGATGCCGGTGTCCTCGGCGACCTCGGCCAGCGTCCGGCCGTGCTCGCTGCGCAGCGCGCGCAGCCGTGGGCCCACGTTCTGCAGCACGTCGTCGTCCGTCATGGCGTGCAGTTTGCCATTGTAGCAAGCTTCGTTGCCACAGGGACTCACTCCGGTCCAGAGTGGCGGGCATGGACGAGCGATACGACGTGGTGGTCATCGGAGGCGGCGCGGCAGGGCTGAGCGGAGCGCTCACCCTGGCCCGCGCCCGGCGCAGCGTGCTGGTCGTGGACGCGGGGGAGCCCCGCAACGCACCGGCCGGGCACGTGCACAACTACCTCGGCCGGGAGGGCACCCCGCCGGCCGAGCTGTACGCGGTCGGTCGCGGGGAGGTGGAGGGCTACGGCGGGGAGATCGTCTCCGGCCGCGTCGTCTCGGTCCGCCGCGAGGACGACCGGTTCGCCCTCGATCTGGAGGGCGGCGCGGGGGTGCGCGCCCGGCGGGTGCTGCTGGCCACCGGGCTGACCGACGACCTGCCGGAGATCCCCGGGGTGGCCGAGCGGTGGGGGAGCACGGTGCTGCACTGCCCCTACTGCCACGGCTGGGAGGTGCGCGACCGCGCGGTCGGCATCCTCAGCACCGGCCCCATGGGCGCCTACGCGGCGAACCTGTGGCGGCAGTGGACAGAAGACGTCACCCTCTTCGTGCACACCGGCGCGGAGCCGACGGAGCAAGAGCTCGAGCGGCTGGCGGCCCGCGGCGTCCGGATCGTGCGGGGCGAGGTCGCCGGTCTGGAGGGGGCAGCGGACGTGCGGCTCGCCTCCGGGGAGGTCGTCGAGCGCGACGCCGTCGTCGTCGCGCCGCGCTTCGTCGCCAACGCCGAGCTGGTCGCCGACCTGGGGGCCGTGCCGGTGCCGATGGAGATGCACGGAACGGTGCTGGGCACCCACCTGCCCGCCGACCCGACCGGGCGCACCGACGTGCCCGGCGTGTGGGTGGCGGGCAACGCCGGCGACCTGAGCGCGCAGGTGATCGTCGCGGCGGCGCAGGGGCTGCGGGCCGGCGCGATGATCAACGCGGACCTGATCGAGGAGGACACCGCGGCTGCGGTGGCCGCGAAGCGGAGCGTGGCCGCATGAGCGCCGTCGACCGGGAGTCCTACGACGAGCTGTACCGCTCGGCGCCGGCGGTGTGGAGCGGTCGCCCCAACCGGCAGCTCGTGGTCGAGGCGGCCGGGCTGGCGCCCGGGACCGCGCTGGACGCCGGCGGCGGCGAGGGCGGCGACGCCCTCTGGCTCGCCGAGCGGGGCTGGCGGGTGACGGCGGTCGACTTCTCGCCCGTCGCGCTGGAGCGCGGCGGGAAGGCTGCCCGCGCCCGCGGCCTGGACGGCCGGATCGAGTGGCTGCACGCCGACCTGGACGGGTGGGCACCGCCGGAGCGCCGGTTCGACCTGGTGACGGCGCACTACCTGCACGCGAGCTGGACCGACCGGGAGGGCGTGTTCCGACGCCTCGCGGCCGCCGTCGCGCCGGGCGGCACCCTCCTGGTCGTCGGCCACCTCCACGGTCAGGGGTGGGGTCACGGGCACACCCACACGCACGACCCCGGCGTGCTCTACACGGCCGAGGACGTCGCGGCGGCGCTCGACCCGGGGGAGTGGGCGGACATCGTCACCGCGGTCCGGGGCCGTGACGCGGGGGCCGTCCAGCGGACCGGCAACCCCGTTCCGGACACGGTGCTCGTCGCGCGACGGCGAGGCTAGTGCGCTCCCGGTGCCCGTCCGCGGGATGCCGCTCCAGCCGCCGGCACCGCTGCCGGCTGCCGCCGCCGGCGCAGGTCGCCCCCCGCCCGGCGGTGACGCGCCTCCTCGGCCAGCTGGCGCGCGGCGATCAGCGCGGCGCTCTCCGGTCGCTGGTCGTGCTTCCCGGGCATCGCGGCCTCCCTTCCGTCCCTCTGCCCTGTAGACGCGTCAGAGGAGTGGAACGGACCACCGGATCCGGTAACGAATCGGCAACGATGCGCCGCGGTTCAGCTGCGGGGCAGGCCCAGCTCGGCGAGGGCGGCGGCCACGGCTTCCTCGCGCAGCACCTCCAGCACGAGCAGCCGGTGCACCAGCACACCCCGACGGGTCAGCCGCAGGTCGGCCATCCGCAGCCGGGGCAGCGCCGCACCGCCGGGACGCGGCCGGGCGGGCGGCGGGTCGAGGAGGCCGGCGCGCTGCAGGTCGGCCACGTCCTCCCGCGCGCCCCACGCCACCCATCCCCGGGGGTCGTCGTCCAGCGGCGTCATGGGCAGCGGCACCCGATCCCGCCGGCCGACGGCGGCGAGCAGCGCGAGCTGCCGCCAGCCCAGCGTCCCGATCAGCCGCAGCGCGCGGCCGACGAGCTCGGCGTCGATGTCGGGGGAGACGGCGACCTCGGCCAGGAGGTAGCCGAGGTGGCGCACCCGCCGCTCGTCGGTGGACGAGCGGGCGGCGAGCAGGACGGCCTCGGCCAGCTCGTCGGCGACCGGGCGGTTGCCCGGGCGGGCGGTGAAGAAGCCGTCGGTCCGCATCGCCCGGCCGGCGCGGTGCACGGTCACCGCGTGCTCCACCGCGAACGCCAGCGCGGCACCGGCCCGCACCCGTTCCCGCGCTCCGGAGACGCCGGCGGCGTCCTCCGCGGTCGTGCGCAGCACAGCGGCGAACCGGTCGTCCACCTGCACCCGCGCCGCCGCGGGCTCGAAGACGACCGTCGCCGCTGCCCCGCTCATCGACCCGGCGACGGGGCTCCCGGCCTCGATGAGGGCGCGCCCGGTGCTGGTCTCCTCGGCTGCGGTCACCCGGCGATCCTCGTCGCTGCGGCGGTGTCGCTGCACCCCGGGACGGGACGGGCTCACCCGCTGGGGCCACGGCCCACCGCCGGGCCCGGCCCCCGGAGGGCGGACCCGGCGGTGCGCAGGCTCGTTCGTCAGACGCCGGCGCGCTGCATCAGCGTGCCGCGCCGGAGGTAGACGAACCAGGTCACCGCGACGCACACGACGTAGAAGCCGCAGAAGCTGAGCAGAGCCGTCTCGACGCCGCCGGTGGCGCCGTAGGACTCCGAGACCACCCGGGGGATGAAGACGGCGCCCAGCGCGCCCACCGCGGAGATGATGCCGACCGCGGCGGCGGTGTCGCGCCGGGCGCGGTAGAGGACCTCCGCCGGGCTGTCGCCGGGGTACCCGGCGGCCGCCTCGGCCCGGTAGATGATCGGGATCATCCGGTAGGTCGAGCCGTTGGTCATGCCGACGACGGCGAAGAGCACGAGGAAGCTGGCGAGGAAGCCGCCGAAGCTCCCGGCGCGCAGGAACGCGATCGCCGCGCCGATGGCCACCGCCTGCCCGACGAAGGTGACGACGGTGATCCGCGCCCCGCCCACCCGGTCGGCGAGCCAGCCGCCGAACGGCCGCGACAGCGAGCCGACGAGCGGGCCGAGGAAGGCGTAGCGGTAGGTGTCGGCGGCGAACTCGTTGGCCAGCACCAGGGGGAAGGCGCCGGAGAAGCCGATGAACGAGCCGAACGCGCCGATGTACAGGAACGACATCACCCAGGTCTGCTTCCGGCGTGCGATCGCCGCCTGGTCGGCGACGTTCGCCTTCGCGCCGGACAGGTTGTTCATGCCGAACCACGCGCCGGCGACCGCCAGCAGGATGAACGGCACCCAGATCAGCGCGACGTTCTGCACGTACCGGGCCTCACCGCCGTCGGTCGTCCCGGTGCTGCCGCCCACGACGGCGAGCGCGCCGAGGGTGACCGCCAGCGGGCCCACGAGCTGGATGATCGCGACGCCGATGTTGCCGCCGGCGGCGTTGAGCCCGAGCGCGAAGCCCTTCTCCTTGTCCGGGTAGAAGAAGGAGATGTTCGCCATCGACGAGGCGAAGTTCCCCCCGCCGAAGCCGCACGTGATGGCCGTGAGCACCCAGAACCAATACGGCTGCCCGGTGGTCGCGGCGATCGTGAGGAGGGTGACCGGGACGAAGAGCAGGGCGGCGCTGACCACGGTCCAGTTCCGGCCGCCGACCAGCGCCGGCATGAAGGTGTAGGGCACCCGCATGATCGCGCCCACCAGGCCGGCGGTGGCGACCAGCCAGAACAGCTGGTCGCTGGTGAACCCGTAGCCGATCGAGGCCAGCACCGCGGTGGCGACGCTGAACATCTGCCAGACGCTGAACCCGATGTTCTCGGCGAGCACCGACCACGCCAGGTTGCGTCGGGCCACCGGGCGGCCCTGCGGCGAGGCCCAGAAGCGCGGGTCCTCCGGGTCGTAGTCGTCGATCCAGCGGGGGCCGCGCCGGGCCGCGGCGGGAGGGGCGGAGGCCGGTGCGGCCAGCTCGCCGGTGGGGCGGGCGGTGGGGGTGGTGGTCATGGGCGCATCCCTCGGTTCCCCGGCCGCCCGACGGGCGGCTCCTCGTGGCGTCCGACGCTAGGAACCGGCCGTTTCCGCGTGGCCGCGCTCGTGTGACCTCTCGGGAACGACCCCCTCACCGCGCCGATCGCGCGGTGTGAGCACGCGGCCGGCCGGGTGGTCGGTGGGCCGTGCCACCATCGCCGCATGGCGATCGAGGTGCGGCCGGCCGTCCGCTTCGCCGACGTGGCGACGATGGTCGGCCCGAAGCGGCCGGACGCGAACGTGTGCTGGTGCCTGAGCTACCGGCTCCCGACGTCGAAGGAGAACCGCGAGCTGGTCGGGTCCGCGCGCGGCGAGCGGGTGCGGCAGCTAGTGCGCGAGGACCCGCCACCGGGGGTGCTCGCCTACGACGACGGCGAGGTGGTGGGCTGGGCGGCGATCCACCCGCGCTCCGACACGAGCTTCGCCCGCAACCGCAGGATCCCGCGGATCGACGACCTCGACGTCTGGTCGCTGTGGTGCGTCCGGGTGCGCCCCGGCCACCGGGGGAGGGGGCTGGCCCACCACCTCGTCGCGGGCGCCGTGGAGTTCGCCCGCGCGCACGGGGCCCCTGCGGTCGAGGCGTACCCCGTGGACAACGACGGGCAGCGGGTCGACCTCACCATGGCCTACGTGGGCACGCGCGCGCTGTTCGAGCGCGCCGGGTTCGAAAAGGCCGCCGACACCGGCTCCGTCGTCAACGGCTTCCCGCGCGTGCTGATGCGCCTCGACCTGCGCTGAGGCTGCGCCGGCGTCTCACACCCGCAGGCGGTAGCCGCGCTTGACGACGGTCTCCACCAGCGGCGCGCCGAGCGCCGCGCGCAGCCGGGTCACCGCCATCTCGACCGCGTGCCCGTCCCCGCCGCCGGGGAGCGCGGCCACCAGGTCGGCCCGGGGGAGGACGTGGCCGGGCCGGCGGGTCAGCTCCCGGAGCACCGCCAGGGGTCCCGGCGGCAGCTCGACCAGCTGCCCGTCGACGACGGCGGCGTGCCCGCGGACCTGCAGGGTGTGCGGCCCGACCTGCAGCACCGGGTCCCGCTCGGGGAGCCGGGCCACCACCTCGCGGGCCAGCGCCCCCAGGCGCGCGCGGGCCGGCTGGAAGGACGGGATCCCGGCCGCGTCCAGCGGCGCGGCGGTGACGGGGCCGACGGCGACCGCCTGCACGCGGTCGTTGAAGGCCGCCACCAGCGCTTCCCGGTGGCCGGTCTCGTCGGCCACCTGCAGCAGGCTCGCCGCCGCCGGCGCGCTGGTGAACGTGACGGCGTCGACCGCACCGGCGGCGATGCCGGCGACCAGGCGGCGGACCGGGGTGACGTCCTCGGGCGGCACCCAGCGGTACACCGGGACGGTGAGCACGTCCGCGCCGCTCTCCCGCAGGCCGGCGACCAGATCGGGCAGCGGATCACCGTGCAGCTGGACGGCGATCCGCCGCCCGGCCAGCGGCCCCTCGGCCCCGGACAGCAGGTGTGCGAGCACCTCGGCGGACGACTCCGACTCCGGTGACCAGGCGTCGACCAGGCCGCCCCCGCGGATGGCTCCGCGCGCCTTGGGGCCGCGGGCCAGCACGCGCGAGCCCGACAGGTGCGCGACCAGGGGCAGGTCCCAGGCCTCGGCGGCCTCCAGCCAGCCGCGGAAGCCGACCCCGGTGGTCGCGATCACCAGGTCAACCGGGGCCGCCAGCACCCGGCGCGTCGCCGCGACCAGCTCCGTGTCGTCGGAGAGCGGGACGATGCGGATCGCCGGGGCGTAGACGACGCGGGCGCCGCGGCGGTCCAGCAGCGCCCCCAGCTCCTCCTTGCGGCGGGCGGCGGTCACCGCGACGGTGTAGCCGGCCAGCGGCAGCTCGGTCGGCTGTTCCCGGACGGTGTCGGTCACGTGTCCCCCTCGCGTGCGGTCGGTCTCCATGGTCGCCGTCCGGCGTTACCGATGTGTGTCGCGACCCGGCGCGCCCGGTCGGACGTGAGCCGGGTCACCGTCCGCCGTCGACCACCACGTCGGCCCGGGCGCGCGTGCCGTCGGCGGCGTAGTGAGCCGCCTCGGTCAGCTGCCAGCGCCGCCACTCGCCCGTGAGGTGGGCACCGTCGCGGGCCAGGCCCCGGGCCAGCCGGATCGATGGGTCGGCCTCCACCCAGATCCGCAGGCTCGCCCAGGGGTCGACCGGCCGTGCCCCGCTGCCGCAGCCCTCGACGACCAGCACCGCCGGCACGGGCACCGGCGTCGGTCCGGTGGCGAAGCGCCCGGCCGCCCAGTCGTAGCGGTGGTAGCTGCCCGGCCGCCCCTCGGCCAGCGGCCGCAGCACGCCGGCGGACAGCCGCGCCGGAGCGCCGGTGAGCGTCCACCCCGCGTACAGGTCGTCCATGTGGACGGTGACGACGACCCCGGGGAGGACGGCGGCCAGCCGAGCGGCGAGGGTGGTCTTGCCCGAGCCGGCCGGGCCGTCCACGCAGACCAGCCGCGTGGCGGCCAGCCGGGGGGCGGTACCGAGCACCCGGTCGGCCAGGGCGGCCGCGGTCAGCGCGGGCGCAGGGTCCACGTCGGCACCGCACCGCCGTCCCCGACGACCAGGCCCCGGCTGGCCAGCAGCCGCAGGTGGGCGTCGGTCTCGGTCACCGCGAAGATCCGCATCCGTCGCGCGTACTGGTCCCACGGCCGGGACCAGGTCAGGTGGGCGGCCAGGTCCCAGGGGGTGGCCCCGGGGTGCTCGGCGATCGCGGTGAGCAGCTCGGTCAGCCGCCGCTCGTGGTGGTCGGTGAGCGCGTCGGCGCGGTCGGCCAGGCCGCGGAACCGCCACTCGTGACCGGGCAGCACCTCGGACGGGTCGAGCTCCCGCACGGCGGCCAGCGAGCCGAGGTAGTCCCGCAGCGGGTCCGGGGAGCCGCCTCGGGTGCTGGAGATGTTCGGGCTGATGCGCGGCAGGACGTGGTCCCCGGAGAAGAACAGACCGGTGCGCTCCTCGGCGAAGCAGAGGTGGCCGGGGGTGTGACCCGGGGTGTGGACCGCACGCAGCGACCAGCCGGGGAAGGCGGCGCGGTCGCCGTCCTCCAGCAGCCGGTCGGGGACGGCCATGCGGGTGAAGCCGGAGAGGTTCTCCGCGCCTCCGACGTCCCCCACCGCCTCGTCCCGCGGAGCGCCCAGGCGCACGAGGAACTCGACCTCGTCGTCGACGGCCGCCTGCGCGTCGGTGGCGGTCAGCCGGCGGACCGCGTCGGCGTCGGCGGGGTGCATGGCGATCCAGGCGCCGCTGGCCTGCCGGACGCGGGCGGCGAGCCCCAGGTGGTCGAAGTGCAGGTGGGTGACGAGCACGCCCCGCACGTCCTCGATCGAGCCACCGAGGGAGGCGAGCCCCTCGGTCAGCGCCGACCAGCCGGCCTCGCTCTCCCACCCGGTGTCGACCAGGCCCAGCCCGCCCCCGTCGAGGGCGAGGACGTAGACGTTCACGTAGCGCAGCGGGTTGTGCGGGATCGGCACCGGGACCGACCACAGGTCCCCGCGCAGCCGCTCGACCGGGGGCATGGCGCGGTCGTCCCACGCCGCGCGCTGGGCGGTGCCGGTGATCTCCACGACGTCGCACTCTGCCAGCCGTCGCCGGCACCCGGGCTGACACCATGGGCTGGTGAGCGGTTCCCCGGATCCCCTGCCTGCTGTCTCGGTCGCCCCCCGCCGGCTGCGGCTCCTGCTGACCGCCGTCGCGGGGGTGGTCGTCCTGGTGGCCCTGCTGGTCGCGCTCGGCCTGCCCTCGACCCAGAACACGGTGGTGGACTACGGCCTGGACGACCAGGTGGCCATCGCCGGCCTGGGCCTCGTCCTCGGTGCGGGGATCGTGTTCCTGGGCCGGTCGCGGGTCGACGCCGATGCCGCGGGCGTGCGCGTCCGCAACGTCGTCGTCCACCACGAGCTGCCGTGGACGGCGGTGCGGGCGGTCCGGTTCGAGCGGAAGTCGGCGTGGGGAGCGCTCCTCCTGGAGAACGGGGACGAGGTCTCCCTGCTCGCGCTGCAGGCCGCCGACGGGGAGCGGGCAGTCCGCGCTGTCGAGGGGCTGCGCGCCCTGCACGCCGCGGCCCGGGCGCAGGACCCGGTCCGGCCACCCCTCCTCTACGACGACTGAAAGAGGGCCCCGTCCTCCTCACCCCTCGCTCCGCTCGGGGCGAGCCTCGGGACGGGGCCGTTCCAGCACGTCGCCAGCTGGTCCGGCACGTCGCCGCAGGGGGGAATGACCGGGGGGCTCGGGACGCTGTAGCATGGGCGTGCCTCCCCGCTACATCGAGGCGCGCGAACCACCCGGCGGCCCTGCCCAGGGCCGCTGATCCAAGAGGAGCCCGCTCCCACCTGACGCCCTCCAGGCGCCCAGGTCCCGGATCGCGAGCACCGGCCACCGGTCGGTGCTCGCGTGCGCACGACCTGCACGGGTCGTGGGCCACCGGCGAGTGGGCCCCGTGAGCAGACGCTCACGGGGCCTTCTGTCCGTCGGCGCCCGGATGGGCCAGCGACTCCTCCCACGCAGCAGCGTAAGGAGAGGCCATCACCGAGCCCCGCATCAACGACCGCATCCGTGTCCCCGAGGTCCGCCTGGTCGGCCCCGAGGGCGAGCAGGTCGGCATCGTGTCGATCGGCGAGGCGCTGCGCCTGGCACAGGACTCCGAGCTCGACCTGGTCGAGGTCGCACCCATGGCCCGGCCGCCCGTCGCCAAGCTCATGGACTACGGGAAGTTCAAGTACGAGTCCGCCCAGAAGGCCCGAGAGGCCCGGCGGAACCAGGCGCTCACCGTCATCAAGGAGATGCGGCTGCGACTGAAGATCGACCCGCACGACTACGAGACCAAGAAGGGCCACGTCGAGCGCTTCCTCAAGGGCGGCGACAAGGTCAAGATCACCGTGATGTTCCGAGGCCGCGAGCAGTCGCGCCCGGAGATGGGCTACCGCCTGCTGCAGCGGCTGGCCGCCGACGTCAGCGAGCTGGGCGTCGTCGAGTCCAACCCGAAGCAGGACGGCCGGAACATGGTCATGGTGATCGCCCCGCACAAGGGTGCGCAGACGGCGCAGGAGAAGCGCCGCCCGAAGGGCGAGCAGGCCGAGGAGCAGGCGCCCAGCGCCTGACCGGCACCAGCACCACCGAAGACGGCCGGTGCCCGCGGCGGCTCCGTGCCGCCGCGCGCACCGACACCAGACGACAGGGACCGAGGACATGCCGAAGCAGAAGACCCACAAGGGCACCGCCAAGCGGGTGCGCATCACGGGCACCGGGAAGCTCATGCGCGAGCAGGCGAACAACCAGCACAAGTTCGAGCACAAGTCCGGGACCCGCAAGCGCCGGCTCGACCAGGACCAGGTCGTCTCCCCGGCCGACGCCAAGAACCTCAAGAAGCTCCTGGGCATCTGAGCGTCCCGTCCACCGACCTTTAGAGAGACAGGAGCACTTCCGTGGCACGCGTGAAGCGGGCGGTCAACGCCCAGAAGAAGCGCCGGACGACCCTCGAGGCGGCCAGCGGCTACCGGGGCCAGCGGTCGCGGCTGTACCGCAAGGCCAAGGAGCAGATCCTCCACTCGGCGACCTACAGCTACCGCGACCGCAAGGCGCGCAAGGGTGACTTCCGCAAGCTGTGGATCACCCGGATCAACGCGGCGGCCCGCCTCAACGACATGACCTACAACCGGTTCATGCAGGGGCTGAAGCTCGCCGGTATCGAGCTGGACCGCCGCGTCCTCGCCGAGCTGGCCGTGAACGAGCCCGCCGCCTTCGCCGCCCTGGTGGAGAGCTCGCGGGCCGCGCTCGCCGCGAACCCCGAGGCGACCGGCACCCAGGCCGCCTGAGAAAGGACCACCCTGCCCCCCACGCCTCGCACGCTCGGCGCGGGACCCTGCAGGATGGCCGTTCCAGCACCTCACCAACCGACGCCGTCGGTGACCGGCCCTCCGCGGCCGGCGCCGGCGGCGTCGTTGTCTGTCCCGGGCGAGATCTGCACACTCGCCCCCATCAGCGCCCCATGAGGGCCACTGTGCAGATCTCGCACGGGGAGGAGACCGCGTGACCGAGCTGCTCACCGAGCGCTCCGCGAGGATCGCCGCCGCGCGCAAGCTGACCCGTCGGGCCGGCCGGGACGCCGCCGGCCTCTTCCTCGCCGAGGGGCGGCAGGCGGTCGCCGAGGCGCTGGCCCATCCGGCCGGCGTGCGGGAGGTGTTCGCCACCGAGGCCGCGGCCGAGGGGCACGCCGAGCTGCTCGCCACCGCGCCGGTCCCGGTGCGGCTGGTCACCGAGAAGGCGGCCGCGGGGCTGTCGGAGACGGTGACGCCGCAGGGGCTGGTGGCGGTCTGCGCGCTGCGCGACGTCCCCGCCGCGGCCCTGACGACGGCGCCGCCGCGACTCGCGGTCGCGCTCGCCGAGCTGGCCGACCCCGGCAACGCCGGCACCGTGCTGCGGACGGCGGACGCCTGCGGGGCGGGCGCGGTGGTCTTCGGCGCGGGCTCGGCCGACCCCTACGGCGGCAAGGCGGTGCGGTCGAGCGCGGGCAGCCTGTTCCACGTCGACGTCGTCCGCGGCGCACCGCTGGGCGAGCTGCTGCCGGCGGTCCGCGGCGCCGGCGTGACCGTGCTGGCGGCCGACGGCGGGGGAGAGGCGGAGCTGCCGGAGCTCGTCGCCGACGGCCGGCTGGGCGGGCCGGTGCTCTGGCTGTTCGGCAACGAGGCCCGCGGCGTGCCCGCCGCGCTCGCGGAACTGGCCGACGCGCGGGTCCGCATCCCCATGCGGGGTCGCGCCGAGAGCCTGAACCTGGCCGCGGCCGCCGCGATCTGCCTCTACACCACGCAGCTCGCGCAGTCGGCCTCGACCGCGGGCGCGTAGGCGGACCTGCCGGCGGAGCCGGGCAACACCGGGTGGACGGAGCCTCGCGGTCGACCGGACGTGCTCGTCCCCCCCGCGGCGCGGGACGGAGGGATGATGGCTGCGGACAGGCTCTCCCCGGTACGTCGAGCAGGGCCGCGAGGGAAGGTGGCTGTCACCGTGGAACACGTGCACCAGGTCGCCGATGCGCCGGCGATCCCTCCGACGGACGGACGCCGTTCGCGGTGGACCGAGCACCGGCGGGCGCGCCGGGAGGACCTCGTCGGGGCAGCCGTCGAGGCCGTCCGCCTGGCCGGTCCCGACTTCTCCGTCGACGACGTCGCGCGCAGCGCCGGGGTGTCGAAGACGGTGATCTACCGGTACTTCAGCGACAAGGATGAGCTGATCGACGCCGTCCTGGAGCGCATCTCCCAGGCCATCCTGCTGCCCCGCTTGCTGGGCGAGCTGACCGCCGGCCGCGCCGACGACCGTGCCCAGCTCCGGACGGTGATCGCCGCCTTCGTGTCGCTGATCGAGGACGAGCCCGCGCTCTACCGCTTCGCCTACGCCCAGGCCGGGCGCGCGGGGCGGGCGGATCTCGTCGCGGCCACCGAGCACGCCGTCGCCACCGCGCTCGGCGGCCTGCTGGCTGCCCGGCTCACCGAGGCCGGCCGCCCGGTCGACGGCGCGATGACGTGGGCCTACGGCGTCGTGGGCATGGTCCAGCTGGCCACGCACTGGTGGTCGGGGGCCCGCACGGTGTCCGCCGCCGACCTGGTCGACCAGCTCACCGAGCTCGCCGACGGCGGACTGGGCACGCTGCTCCCGCCGCGCGGCTGAGCGCCGCCGCCGAGAAGGCAGCCCCGGTCGCGGGCAGAGGGATGGTGCGCCGCCTCAGCGCCGCGCGACCGGCAGCCGCCCGGCTGCGCGCTCGGCGACCGACAGCAGCCCGGCGACGTCGTCGGCGTCGGCGGGCCAGCAGCCGGCACCGGTGCTGACCCCGGCGACCACGGGCGTGCCGTCGAGCGCCACCGGGCCGCCGGCCGCCTCTGCCAGCGCGGCGCGGATCCGTGCCGCCTCCCGGACGGCACTGTCGGCCGCGAGGCCGGGGAGCACCACCACGAAGGAGTCACGGGCCCAGCGCGCCACGAGGTCTCCCCGCCGGAGCCGGCCGCGGAGCCGCTGCCCCGTGGCGGTCAGCAGCTCCTCGGCGGCGGCCGGCCCGTAGCGGTCCTCGATCGCGGCGAGCCCGTCGACGGCGACGACGATCAGCGCCACGGCGTCGCCCGCACCGCGCGCGTTCCACAGCGCGGTCTCCGTCTGCTCCTGCACGTGCCGGCGGGTCGCCAGCCCGGTCAGCGGATCGGTGACCGACAACTCCTCGATCCGGGCCAGGTATCCGCGGGCGCGGTCGCGCTCCTGCTCCAGTGCCCGCTGTGCCAGCACCTGCTCGGTGACGTCGACCTGGACGCCGATGTACTGGACCACGGCGCCGGCCGCGTCGGTGACGGGCGCCAGGTGCAGCTCGTTGTACCAGGGGGTGCGCTCGGGGCCGCGGAGGTTCACCAGCACCTCGCGGCACTCCTCGCCGGCCGCGATCGCCGCGCGGATACGGGCCAGCGCTCCGGGGTCGGTGTCGGGGCCCTGCAGGAAGCGGCAGTTGCGGCCGAGGAGTTCCCCGCGCGACACCCCGGCGAGCCGCTCGAAGGCCGGGTTCACGTACACGAGCGGCTGGTCGGGCAGGCGGACGTCGACGAGGCACACGCCGCTGGGCGTCGCCTCCAGAGCGCGCCGCACCAGACCGGCGTCGCCGAGCAGGTCGAGCCCCGCGGGCGCCGGGGAGCCGGGCCGTACCGCGGAGCGGGTGGGTGCGGCGGGGAGCGTCCGGCCGGCGCGGGGCGCGACCCGGCCCAGCAGGCTGCCCGCGGCGCGGACGGCGACGTCGCGGTCGTAGGTCAGGGCGTACTCGAACTCCCGCTGCAGGTCCGGGCCGGTCGTCCCGAGGTCGCGGGCCAGCAGCGCCACGGCGAAGTGCGGGGCCAGGACGACGACGTCCCACTCGCCGCGCACCGGGTCGTCCCCGGCCAGGTCGGTCCCGCGCAGACCGGGCAGCGGCTCGGTGGGGAGCCCTTCGCCGAGGGCGGCCACGAAGCCGGTGCGCTCCACCAGGTCGCGGTACCGCTGCGTCGTCGACGGGGTGAAGTGCCGGGCCTCCTGGAAGGTCGCGGTGACCACGCAGGTCTCGCCGAGGCGCAGCGCCTCCCGTTCGAGCTGCTTGCTGAGCTCGATGAGCAGCGCCTTCGGGGCCCGGCGCAGCGCGGTACCCGCGGGCAGGCAGGCGAACGGTGAGCCGGGCTCGGTGCCGGAGCCGGGGGGCGCGACCGGCGCCGGCAGTGATCCGAGGGGGCGCTCGCAGGCCGGCTCCGGGCTGGGGCGGCCGAACAGCCAGCCCTGGCCGAGGGTGGCGCCCAGCGCCCGGGCCATGGCCAGGTGGGCGTCGTTCTCGATGCCCTCGGCCAGCACCGCGGCCCCGGTGGCCTGCGCGTAGGCGTTGACCGCGTTCATGATCTGGGCGATGGCCGGGCCGGGGCGTTCCTGCACCAGCCGCAGGTCGAGCTTCACCACGTCGGGACGCAGGATCGGCATGAACGCCAGCGACATCGCCTCGGCGCCCACGTCGTCCAGGGCGACGCCCCAGCCCAGCTCGCGGACGCGGGCGACCGTGCGCAGCAGTTCGGCCGGACGGGCGGCGAGCGCGCGCTCGGTGATCTCCAGGACCACCCGGAGGCCGCCGGGGGCGGAGCCGGCGATCGCCAGCAGCTCGTCCAGCGGGGCGGTGTCGAGGACCTCGGGCTCCACGTTGACGAAGAGGGCCAGCGGAGCCGGCAGCCCGTGCCCGACCGCGCCGGAGAAGGCGGCCACGCGGCAGGCGGCGTCCAGCTCGGCGAGCACACCCGCCTCGCGGGCGGCGGCGAAGAGCAGATCCGGTCGCTGCAGCGGCCCCTCGGGTCCGCGCGCGAGTGCCTCGTAGGCGACGACCGCGCCGGTGTCGAGCTCCACGATGGGCTGGAAGACGCTGCGCACCCCGCCGGGGCGCAGGGCCGCGGCGAGGGCAGCGTCGAGCTCGGGGCGCACGGGGTCCACGGAGGGGGGATCGGCCGGCGGGTGCCGGGGCCGGAGCCGGGTCCCCGCACCCTCCCCCGAAGGGGGGAGTCAGCCGGGCAGGGTGATCAGGACGACGGCGGCCGCGGCGGCCCCCAGCCCGGTCAGCTGGGCCGGCACGAGCCGCTCGCGCAGCACGAGCTGGGCGAGCACGACGGTGCTGACCGGGTACAGCGAGGCGAGGACGCCGGTGATCGCCAGCGGGCCGCCCTGCTGCGTGGCCAGGAGGAACAGCGCGTTGGCCGTCATGTCGCCCAATCCGGAGACCAGCACCAGCGGGAGCGCCGCGCGCCCCGGCTGCAGCGACTGCCGGGTGGCCAGCGCGACCCCGACCACCAGCACCACCGAGGCGAGCCGGGCGGCGACGAGCGGGGTGAGGCCGGCGTCGGCGGAGGTGCGGTCCAGCAGCACGAAGAACAGGCCGAACGCCGTTCCGGCGACCAGCGCGGGCCCAAGGCTGGCGGGGCGGGCGGCGCGCAGCGCCCGCAGCCCGCTCTCGGCCGAGACCAGGACCACTGCGGCCAGGGCGAGCACGATGCCCGCCGTCGCCCAGGTGCCGATGCGCTCGCCGTCCAGCACGCCGACCAGCACCGGCACGGCGGCGGCGGTGAGCGCGGTGACCGGGGCGATGACGCTCATCACCCCGCCGGCCAGCGCGCGGAAGAAGACCAGCAGGCCGCCGGCACCGGCCAGCCCGGCGGCGGCGCCCCAGGCCAGGTCCGCCGCGGTGACCGGCCCGCCGAGCCAGGGCAGCAGCGCCACCAGCGCCAGCAGCCCGGCGGCCTGGGACACCGCGACGACTGCGGAGACCGACGCCCGGCGGCTGGCGAGCCCGCCCAGGAAGTCGGCGGCGCCGTAGACGACGGCGGACGCCAGCGCGAGCACGACGGCCACGCCCACCTCCGGAAGCTCCCTCGTGATCAGTGGAAGGACCCCGTCCCCCTCGCGCCTCGCCCGCTCGGCACGAGCCTCTGGACGGGGCCGGGGTGAGCCTGGACGCCGGTTCCGGCGACGTCCGGCATCCTCGCACCGGAACCCAGGCGCGGGCGCAGGCGGTGGGCGGGCAGAATGGCTCCCCGTGTCTGGCGCCAACGATCCCTACGACCCCAAGCAGGTCGCCGCCCTCTCGCCCGAGGCCCTCGACGAGGCGGTGCGGGCCGCGCTCGGGGCCTTCGCGGCGGCCGCGGACCTGGAGGCGCTGGCCGCCGCCCGCTCGGCGCACCTCGGCGACCGCGCTCCCGTGCTGCTCGCCCGCCGCGAGCTGGGCGCGCTGCCCCCGGCCGCGCGCAGCGACGCCGGCAAGCGGGTGAACGCCGCCCGGGTCGCGGTGACCGAGGCCTACGAGGCGCGGAAGGCCGAGCTCGAGGCCGAGCGCGACGCCCGCGTGCTGGCCGAGGAGCAGGTCGACGTCACGCTGCCGTGGGACCGCAACCCCCGCGGCGCACGGCACCCGCTCACCACCCTCATGGACCGGATCGCCGACGTCTTCGTCGGGATGGGGTACGAGGTCGCCGACGGCCCGGAGCTCGAGGCCGAGTGGCTGAACTTCGACGCGCTGAACTTCGGCCCCGACCATCCGGCCCGGTGGCTGTCGGACACGTTCTTCGTCGCGCCCGAGGACTCCGGCCTGGTGCTGCGCACGCACACCAGCCCCGTCCAGGCGCGCACCATGCTCGACCGGCAGCCGCCGATCTACGTCGTCGCCCCGGGCCGGGTCTACCGCACCGACGAGCTGGACGCGACGCACCTGCCCGTCTTCCACCAGGTCGAGGGCCTGGCCGTCGACCGCGGGCTCACCATGGCCCACCTGCGCGGCACCCTGGACCACCTGGCCCGCCAGCTGTTCGGCCCGGACGCGCGCACCCGGTGGCGGCCGCACTTCTTCCCGTTCACCGAGCCGTCGGCGGAGTTCGACGTGTGGTTCCCCGAGCACCGCGACGGCCCGCAGTGGGTCGAGTGGGGCGGCTGCGGGATGGTGAACCCCCGCGTGCTGCGGGCCTGCGGGGTCGACCCCGACGAGTACACCGGGTTCGCGTTCGGCATGGGCATCGAGCGGGCCCTGCAGTTCCGCTCCGCGGTGTCGGACATGCACGACATCGCCGAGGCCGACGTCCGCTTCACCCTGCCGTTCGGAGTTGAGCAGTGAAGGTCCCCGTCAGCTGGTTGTCCGAGCTCGTCGACCTCCCGGCGGGCATCACCGTCGAGGAGCTCGACGACGCCTTCGTCCGGCTGGGCTTCGAGGTCGAGGACGTCGTCCGCCCGCCGGTGACCACCGGCCCGCTCGTGGTCGGCCGGGTGCTCGAGATCGAGGAGCTCACCGGTTTCAAGAAGCCGATCCGCTACTGCCAGGTCGCGGTGGGGGAGAGCGAGCCGAGGGGCATCGTCTGCGGCGCCCGGAACTTCGCCGTCGGCGACCTGGTGGTGGCCGCGCTCCCGGGCGCCGTGCTGCCCGGGGACTTCGCCATCGCCGCGCGGAAGACCTACGACCACGTCTCCGACGGGATGATCTGCTCGGTCCGCGAGCTGGGCATCGGCGAGGACCACGCGGGGATCCTCGTGCTGGGGCAGGAGGGCTACGAGCCGGGCACCCCCGCCGCCGACGTCCTCGGCCTGGACGACGTCGTCTTCGACCTCGAGGTGACGCCGGACCGCGGCTACGCCATGTCGCTGCGCGGGATCGCCCGCGACCTGGCCGGCGTGCTGGGCGTGACCTGGCGTGATCCGGCCGACCTGCCGCTGCCCGACTGGTCGGGTGCCCCGGCGTGGGAGGTCACCGTCGCCGACCCCGACCGCTGCGACCGCTTCTCCATGCTCGCCCTGGAGGACCTCGACCCGGCCGCGCCGAGCCCGTGGCCGCTGCGCCGCCGGCTCGCGCAGTGCGGGATCCGCAGCATCTCGCTCGCCGTCGACGTCACCAACTACGTGATGCTCGAGCTCGGCCAGCCGATGCACGCCTTCGACCGCGCCGCCGTCACCGGCCCGATCGCGGTCCGCCGGGCGACGGCGGGGGAGCGGCTCACCACCTTGGACGGCGCCGACCGCGCGCTCACCGACGACGACCTGCTCATCACCGACGGGTCCGGCCCGATCGGGCTGGCCGGCGTCATGGGCGGGGCGTCCACCGAGATCGGGGACGCCACCACCGCGGTGCTGCTGGAGGCCGCGCACTGGGAGCAGAACGGCATCTCGCGCGGGGTGCGCCGGCACCGGCTGCCCAGCGAGGCCGGCAAGCGCTTCGAGCGCGGCACCGATCCCGAGGTCACCGTCGTGGCCCTGGCCCGGGCGGCGGCGCTGCTCGTCGAGCACGGCGGTGCGCGGGTCGTCGGCGCGCCGGTGGACGTCGACGTCCGCGCGCCGCGCGCGGCGATCGCGCTGGATGCCGGGCTGCCCGGCCGGATCGCCGGTGTTCCCTACACCCGGGCCCAGGTGCTCGAGGTGCTCACCGCCGTCGGCGCCGAGGTGAGCGGCGACGGGGACGCGCTGCGCGTCACCCCGCCATCGTGGCGCGGCGACCTGCAGGAGCCGGCCGACCTGGTGGAGGAGGTCGTGCGGTTCCGCGGGTTCGACGAGATCCCCTCGATCCTGCCCACCGCCCCGCCGGGTGGCGGGCTCACCGAGCGGCAGCGGCGGCGGCGCAGCATCGGCCGGGCGCTGGCCCACGCCGGCTACGTGGAGGCCCCCGCGTTCCCCTTCGTGGGGACGGCGCAGCTCGATGCGCTCGGCCTGCCCGCCGACGACGACCGCCGCCGGGTGATCACCGTCCGCAACCCGCTGTCGGAGGAGGCGCCGGCGCTGCGGACCACGCTGCTGCCCGGGCTGCTCGCCGCCCTGGGCCGCAACCTGGCCCGCGGGCTCCGCGACGTCGCCCTCTTCGAGCACGGCTCGGTCTTCCCCGGCGGGAGCGGCGCCGCCGCCCCGCTGCCCGGCGCCGACCGCCGCCCGGACGACGCGACGCTGGCCGCCCTGCTGGGTGCGGTGCCGGCGCAGCCGTGGCACGTCGCCGTCGTCCTCACCGGGCAGCGCGAGCCCCGCGGCTGGTGGGGGTCGGGCCGGCCGGCCGAGTGGGCCGACGCCGTGCAGGCCGCCCGCACCGTGGCCGAGGCAGCCGGCGCCGAGCTCACCGTCGAGCAGGCCGAGCGGGCGCCCTGGCACCCGGGCCGGTGCGCCGCGCTGCTCGTCGCCGACCGGGTCGTCGGGTACGCCGGCGAGCTGCACCCCAAGGTCTGCGAGGCGCTGGGGCTGCCGGCCCGCACGTCGGCGATGGAGCTCGACGCCGACGCGCTGCCCGTGCCGCCTGTGCCTCAGGCGCGGTCGATCTCCACCTTCCCGCCGGTCCGCATGGACCTCGCGCTGCTCGTGCCGGAGACGGAGCCCGAGGCCCGGGTGCAGGCGGTGCTGCGGAGCGGGGCGGGCGAGCTGCTGGAGGACCTGCGGCTGTTCGACGTCTACACCGGCAGCTCGGTGCCCGAGGGGCAGAAGTCGCTGGCGTACTCCCTGACGTTCCGCGCGCCGGACCGGACGCTGACCAGCGATGAGGCGCGGGTCGCCTTCGACGCCGCGGTCGCCGCCGCCGTCGTCGCGAACGGAGCGCAGCTCCGTGGCTGACGAAGGACCCCGTCCTCCCCGCGACGGGGCCGTCCTGTCGGGTTCGGTGGCACTGGTCACGGGCGCGTCCACCGGGATCGGGCGGCACCTGGTCGAGGGCCTCGCCGCGCGCGGCATGGCTGTGGCCGGGCTGGCACGCACCGAGGACCGGCTGCGCACCGCCATGGCCGAGGTCGCCGAGGCCACCGGTGCCCGGACCCTCGCCGTCGCCGCCGACGTCACCGACCGGGCCTCGGTGGAGGAAGCCGTGGGCCGGGTCCGCGAGGAGCTCGGCCCGGTCGAGCTGCTGGTCAACAACGCGGGGCTGATCGACGAGCTCGAGGTGCCGCTCTGGGAGGCCGACCCCGACCAGTGGTGGGACGTCGTCACCAGCCACATCAAGGGCGGCTTCCTGCTGGCGCGGACCGTGGTGCCGTGGATGGTGCTGCGCAACCGCGGTCGGGTGGTGGACATCGCCAGCGGGATGAGCGTGCGGGCGCGGCCGGAGTACTCCGCCTACTCGGTGGCCAAGACCGGTCTCATGCGGATGACCGAGGCCCTGGCCGGCGCCCTGGAGGGCACCGACGTGCGCGCCTTCGACCTGTCACCGGGCGTCGTGGACACCCCGATGACCCGGTCGATGCGCATGTGGGAGGGCTACACCGACTGGACGCCGCCCGAGAAGGTGGTCGAGCTGGTCGCGGCGATCGCGGCCGGCGAGCTGGACCAGTGGTCGGGCCGGTTCCTGCGCGTGGGCGCCGACGACCTCGACGTCGTCGGCTCGGTGACCCCGGAGGACGCCGCGCGCCAGCTCCGCCTGCGCCCCTACGGCGACGACGACCCGGTGGCCTGACCTCTCCCGGAGCGGGCACACGACCGTTGACCGCGCCGCACCGGAGTGCCACGGTGCGGTATCGGCGCGACGGTGCCGACCCCGGGCCGGTCGGGAGATGTGTCATGACCGCTGGTTCCTCGGGTGCGCGGATGCTGATCAGTTTCTCGCTCGGGTGCCTCGTCGCGGTGACCGCCTGGTTGTGGCGGATGGTGTGGGCGGACAGCGGGGCGTTCGCGTTCCTGCTCTTCGGCGTCCCGCTGGCGTGCGCGGCGCTCGCCCTGTGGGTGGAGAGCGCGACGGCGTCCCGGCGGGCGCCCGCGGTCCTGGTCGTGCTGGCGGCCGTGTCCGTCGGGTGGTCGTTGCTGAACGGCCTGGGGATCGGGCTGGCCCTCCTGCTGCCGTCGCTGCTCCTGCTGGCCGCCGCGGTGGCCTCGTGGACCCACCGGGCGCGGTCGCTCCCGACCTGACCTCCGGTCCCCAGCGAGGTGCCGGCCGTCTCCGGCGCAGGACCCGGCCGTGAGAACCGCCTGACCGGGTCGGGGCCGGCGCCGACCCGTCAGCCGGCCGGGTCGGCCAGGATCTGCCGCACGTGCGCCAGCGCGGTGGCGACCTCGGTGAAGCTCGTGCTCAGCGGGGAGAGGCCGACCCGCAGCCCGCGTGGCCGCCGGAAGTCCGGGATGACGCCCCGCCGCCACAGCTCCGCCACGACCGTCTTCATCGCGTCGTGCTCCAGGGTCACGTGCGCGCCCCGGCGCTCCGGATCCCGCGGGGAGGCGACCGTCACGCCCAGCGGGGACAGGACCTCGTCGGCCACGGCGATCGCGAACTCCGTCAGCTCGACCGACTTGGCCCGGACCGCCGGCATCCCCGGCCGGTCGATCAACGCCAGCATGTCCTCGATCGGGATCATCCCGAGGATCGGCGGCGTACCGCTGAGGAACCGGCGGATGCCGGCCGCCGGCACGTACTCCGGCCCCATCGCGAACGGGTCCGCGGCGCCCATCCACCCGGTGATCGGCTGCACCAGGTCCTCCTGCAGCCGCCGGGCCACGTAGCCGAAGGCCGGGGCGCCCGGCCCGCCGTTCAGGAACTTGTAGCTGCAGCCCACGGCGAGGTCGACCTCGTCGGCGTCCAGCCGCACGTCGACCGCGCCCGCGGAGTGGGAGAGGTCCCACAGCACCAGCGCCCCGGCCTCGTGGGCGGCCGCCGTGATGGCCGGGACGTCGGCGATGTAGGCGGACTTGTAGGCGACGTGGCTGAGCAGCACCAGCGCCGTCCGGTCGCTCAGCAGCCCGGTCACCTCCGCCGGCTGCACGCCCGTCGCCGGGTCGGGTTCGATCCAGCGGACGGTGCGGCCGGTCTCCGCGGCGACCCGGTCGAGGACGAACCGGTCGGTCGGGAAGTTCTCGGTGTCGGCGACGATCTCCGCCCGGTCGGGACGGGCGTCCAGCGCCGCCCGGAGCAGCTTGTAGAGCATGACCGTGGTCGAGTCGCCGACGACCGTCTGCCCCGGCGCCGCCCCGAGCACGACCCGGCCGATGGCATCGCCCACGGCCGTGGGGCGGTCCATCCAGTGCTCGTCCCACGCCCGGATGAGCCGCTCACCCCACTCGCCGTCGACGAAACGGGTGAGCCGGTCGCGGGTGACCCTCAGCGGACGGCCGAGCGAGTTCCCGTCGAGGTAGGCGACCACGCCCTCGGGCAGGACGAACTCGTCCCGGAGGTCTGCCAGCGGGTCGAGCCGGTCGAGCTGGGCCGCCCGCTCGGTGACCCCGGCCGGGAGCAGGTCCAGCACGTCGGGCGATGGCTCGCGACCCATCGAGGCAGCGGTCACGGGATCAGGCACCGATCCCGGACCGGACCGTGTAGAGCTCGGGGAAGAAGGTCAGGTCCAGGGCGCGCCGGAGGAAGTCCACCCCCGAGCTCCCCCCGGTGCCCGTGGCGAACCCGATGGTGCGCTGGACCGTGCGCAGGTGCCGGAACCGCCACAGCTGGACGCCGTCCTCCAGGTCCACCAGGTCCTCGCAGGTGGCGTACTCCGCCCAGTGCGCCTCGGTGTCCCCGTAGATCGTGCGGTACACCGGCAGCAGCGCCGGGGTCTCGACCCACGCCTGCCGGACGTCGCGGTGCAGCACCTCCTCCGGCACGGGGTGCCCCCGGCGGTCCAGGAACCGCAGGAAGGCGTCGTAGACCGTCGGCGAGTCCAGCAGCTCGGTGAGCAGTTCCTGAGCGGCCGGCTCGGCGGCGAAGACCGCCAGCATGCGTTCGTTCTTGTTGCCGAGCAGGAACTCCACGGCCCGGTACTGGTAGGACTGGAAGCCCGAGGAGTTGCCCAGCACGCCGCGGAACTCGGCGTACTCGCTAGGGGTCAGGGTCGCGAGGACCGACCACTGCTCGGTGATGGTGCGCAGGATGTGCTTGACCCGCGCCAGGCCCTTGCGGGCGTGCTGGACGTCGTCGCGGTCGAAGTCCGCGCGGACCGCGCGCAGCTCGTGCAGCGCCAGCTTCAGCCACAGCTCGGTGGTCTGGTGCTGGATGATGAACAGTGGCTCGTCGTGGTGGTCGCTGATCGGGCGCTGCACCGACAGCAGGGTGTCCAGCCCGAGGTAGCCCCCGTAGCTCATCCGTGCGCTGAAGTCGGTCTGCACGCCCTCCTCGAGCGGCCGGACCCCGTCCTCGATCGCCATGGCGCCGCTCCTCCCGGATCCGGTGACGCGTTCCGCGGTCCGGTAGTACTACCGCATGACCAGTCTGCGCGGCCGGGCAGGCGCCGGAGGTGAGGACCGGTCGGTCCTGACCCGGCCGGCCTCCGCGCCGGACGCCGTCCTGACCTACGGGCCGGGCCCGGACCAGGTGGCCGACGTCCGCTTCGGCCGGTGCGCCCGGGGCGACCGGCCGCTGCTGGTCGTGCTCCACGGCGGGTTCTGGCGGCCGGCGTACGACCGCGTGCACCTGCGGCCGATGACCGAGGCGCTGGCCGCCGCCGGGTGGACGACGGTGACCCCCGAGTACCGGCGCGTGCCCGGCCGCCCCGACCTGACCGTCGGCGACGTGGACGCGGCGGTGCGCTGGGCGGCCCGGGCGGAGGAGCTCCCCGGCCGGCCCGGGCGGCGCCTCGTGCTCACCGGGCACTCCGCCGGCGGGCACCTCGCGCTGCTGGCTGCCGCCACGGTCCAGCCCCCGGACACCCCGGCCGGGGTCGTGGCGCTCGCGCCGGTCGCGGACCTGCAGCGGGCCCAGGTCCTGGGCCTGGACGGCGACGCGGTCGCCTCCTTCCTGGGGGACGACGCCGTGGCGCGGCCCGACCTGGACCCCGTCCGGCTGCCCGCGCCCCGGGGCCGGGTGCGCATCGTGCACGGGACGGGCGACCGCATCGTCCCGCGGGAGGTCGCCGAGTCCTACGCCCGGCGCCACCCGGCCGCGGTGCTCACCACGGTGCCGGCCGGTCACTTCGCGGTGGTCGATCCGCGCAGCGCCGCCTGGCCGGCGGTGCTGGGGGCGCTCGACGACGTCGGCGGCGCGAGATGACGCCCGGGTCCGGGGAACCCGCATGAACGGTCATGCATGGTCGTGTATGGTCATGCATTATGAGCGCAGCGCAGACGTGGACGGTCGGGGTCACCGGCGCCACCGGGTACGCGGGGGGCGAGGTGTGCCGGCTGCTGGCCGGGCACCCGAACCTCCGGCTGGCCGGGGTGCACGCCAACTCGAGCGCCGGCCGACGCCTGGGTGAGCTGCAACCCCACCTGCTGCCCTTCGCCGACATGGTCGTCCAGCCCAGCGACGCGGCGAGCCTCGTCGGCTACGACGTCGTCGTCCTGGCGCTGCCCCACGGCGAGTCCGCAGCCATCGCGGACCAGCTGCCGGCGGAAACCCTGGTCATCGACTGCGGCGCCGACCACCGGCTGAACGACCCCGCCGCCTGGGCGCGCTGGTACGGCGGCGTGCACGCCGGCACCTGGCCCTACGGCCTGCCCGAGCTGCCAGGGCAGCGCGAGGCGCTGACCGGCGCGACGCGGATCGCCGTCCCGGGCTGCTACCCGACCTCGGTCACCCTCGCGCTGGCCCCGGCGCTGGCCGCCGGCCTGGTCGAGCCCGACGTCGTCGTGGTCGCCGCCAGCGGCACCAGCGGCGCCGGCAAGTCGCCCAAGCCGCACCTGCTCGGCAGCGAGGTCATGGGCGCGGCGAGCGCCTACGGCGTCGGGGGAGTGCACCGGCACACGCCGGAGATGATCCAGGGCCTCTCGCAGGCCGCCGGCGCACCGGTGGGCGTCAGCTTCACCCCGACCCTGGTGCCGATGAGCCGGGGCATCCTCGCCACCTGCTCGGCCCCGCTGACGCCCGGCACCGACGCGGCCGCCGCGCGCGCGGCGTACGAGCAGGCCTACGCCGACGAGCCGTTCATCCACCTGCTGCCCGAGGGGCAGTGGCCCACCACGGCGCAGGTGCTCGGCGCCAACACCGTCGCCCTGCAGCTGGCCGTGGACGCCGACGCGAACCGGCTGGTCGTCGTGGCGGCCGTCGACAACCTGACCAAGGGCACCGGGGGAGCGGCGATCCAGTGCGCCAACCTCGCCCTGGGCCTGCCCGAGACCACCGGCCTGCCGGTCGTAGGAGTAGCGCCATGACGTGCACGGCACCGAAGGGCTTCGCCGCCGCCGGCGTGGCCGCCGGCCTGAAGTCCAGCGGCGACCGCGACGTCGCCGTCGTCCTCAACACCGGCCCGGACGACGCCGCGGCCGCCGTCTTCACGACCAACCGCTTCCCGGCCGCGCCGGTGCTGTGGAGCCGCCAGGTGCTGGCCGGCGGGCGCTGCCGGGCCGTCGTCCTCAACTCCGGCGGCGCCAACGCCTGCACCGGGCCGGAGGGCTTCCAGGACACCCACGCCACCGCCGAGCACGCCGCCGCGCAGCTGGACATCGGCGCGGTCGACGTCGCGGTCGCCAGCACCGGCCTCATCGGGGTCCGGCTGCCCATGGACAGGCTGACCGCCGGCGTCACCGCCGCGGTGAAGGGGCTGACCGAGGACGGCGGGGCCGACGCGGCCCGGGCGATCATGACCACCGACAGCGTGCCCAAGACGACGGCGCAGGAGCGGGGCGGCTGGACCGTCGGCGGGATGGCCAAGGGCGCCGGCATGCTCGCCCCGAGCCTGGCCACGATGCTCGTCGTGCTGACCACCGACGCCGCCGCCGACCCCGACGCCCTGCAGCGGGCGCTGAAGGCGGCGACCGCCGTCAGCTTCGAGCGCGTGGACTCCGACGGTTGTCTGTCCACCAACGACACCGTCATCGCCCTGGCCAACGGCGCGAGCGGCGCCGCCCCCACGGAGGCGGAGCTCACCGAGGCGCTCACCGCCGCCTGCACCGACCTCGCGATGCAGCTGCTGGCCGATGCCGAGGGCTCGACCAAGGACATCGCCATCACCGTCCGCAACGCCGCGACCGTCGAGGACGCCCTCACCGCCGGCCGGGCCTGCGCCCGCAACAACCTGCTCAAGACCGCGCTGTTCGGCAACGACCCGAACTGGGGCCGGGTGCTGGCGGCGATCGGCACCACCGACGCCGCGTTCGAGCCCGACCAGGTCGACGTCACCATCAACGGCGTCACCGTCTGCCGGGGCGGCGCGATCGGCGACCCGCGGGAGGGCGTCGACCTCACCGGCCGGGAGATCACCATCGACGTCGACCTCCGCGCCGGCGCCGAGCAGGCCACCATCTGGACCAACGACCTGTCCATCGCCTACGTGCACGAGAACTCGGCCTACTCCACATGAGCGAGCACCAGGACCCCGCACCTCAGGACGCTGCACCTCAGGACCCCACGCCCCCGGACGTGCGGATCGACGAGCCGGCGCCCCCGCCCAGGCTGCCCCGCCGGGTCGGCACCAGCCGGGTCATGCGCACCAAGGACCCCGAGGGCGACGCCGCGAAGGTCGCCGTGCTCACCGGCGCGCTGCCCTGGCTCAAGGAGTTCCACGGCAAGGTCGTCGTCATCAAGTACGGCGGGCACGCCATGGTCGACGACACCTGCCGCCGGGCGTTCGCCGAGGACATGGTCTTCCTGCGGACCTGCGGCATCCTCCCCGTCGTCGTGCACGGCGGCGGGCCGCAGATCAACGCCATGCTGGCCAAGCTCGGCATCACCAGCGAGTTCCGCGGGGGCCTGCGGGTGACCACGCCGGAGACCATCGACGTCGTCCGCATGGTGCTCACCGGCCAGGTGGGCCCCGACATCGTCGGGCTGATCAACCAGCACGGCCCGATGGCGGTGCACCTCTCCGGCGAGGACGGCGGGCTGTTCACGGCGCGGCGGACCACGGCGGTCGTGGACGGCGCGCCGGTCGACGTCGGGCTCGTCGGCGACATCGCCGCGGTCGACACCACCCCGGTCACCGCGCTGCTGGACGCCGGGCACATCCCCGTCGTCGCGAGCGTCGCGCCGGACGCCGACGGCGTCGTCCACAACGTCAACGCCGACACCGCGGCCGCGGCGCTGGCCGCGGCGCTGGGCGCGGTCAAGCTCGTCGTGCTCACCGACGTCGAGGGCCTCTACGCCGACTGGCCCGACCGCGGGTCGCTGGTGCAGCAGATCGACGCCCGCGAGCTGGCCGAGATCCTGCCCACGCTGGACGCCGGGATGATCCCGAAGATGGCCGCCTGTCTGCGCGCGGTCGAGGGCGGGGTGAAGCGGGCGACCGTCGTCGACGGCCGGACGCCGCACGCCCTGCTCCTGGAGACGTTCACCACCGAGGGCACCGGGACGATGGTCGTCCCGGCGAGGGACCAGAAGGAGGGCACAGCATGACGACGCACACCGAGGAGCTGGCCCGCCGCTGGTCGGCCGTGATGATGAACAACTACAAGGCGCCGCCGGTCGCGCTCGACCACGGCGCCGGAGCGCAGGTCTGGGACGTCGACGGCCGCGAGTACACCGACCTGCTCGGCGGCATCGCCACGACGATCCTCGGCCACGCCCACCCCAAGGTGGTCGAGGCGATCACCACGCAGGCGGCGAAGCTGGGCCACGTCTCCAACCTGGCCATGCACGAACCGGGGATCCAGCTCGCCGAGCGGCTGCTGGAGCTCGCCGGCCGGCCCGGACGGGTGTTCTTCTGCAACTCCGGCGCCGAGGCCAACGAGGCGGCCTTCAAGCTCAGCCGGCTCACCGGCCGCTCGCAGGTGATCACCGCAGAGGGCGCCTTCCACGGCCGGACCATGGGCGCCCTGGCGCTCACCGGTCAGCCGTCGAAGGCGGCCGCGTTCGCGCCGCTGCCGGGCGGGGTCTCCTACGTGCCCTACGGCGACGAGGCGGCGCTGGCCACGGCGGTCTCCGAGCAGACCGCCATGGTGCTGCTCGAGCCGATGCTGGGGGAGGGCGGCGTGCTGCCCGCGCCCGCCGGCTACCTCGGCGCCGCCGCCGCGGCGGCGTCCGGTGCCGGGGCGCTGTTCGCCGTCGACGAGGTGCAGACCGGCATCGGCCGCACCGGCTCGTGGTTCGCCCACCAGGCCGACGGCCTGCACCCCGACGTCGTCACGCTGGCCAAGGCGCTCGGCGGTGGGCTGCCGATCGGGGCGATGCTCGCCTTCGGCGAGGCGGCCGACCTGCTGACGGCCGGCTCGCACGGCTCCACCTTCGGCGGCAACCCGATCGCCGCCGCCGCCGCTCTGGCCGTCCTCGACACCATCCGCGACGAGGGCCTGCTGGAGCGGGCCAAGGAGCTCGAGCACCGGTTCACCGCCGGCATCGAGGCGCTCGGGCACCCGGGCATCAGCGGGGTCCGGGGGAGGGGCGCGCTGCTCGGCGTCGTCCTCACCGCCGACGTCGCCGCGCCGCTGGAGACCACGCTGCGGGCCGCCGGCTTCCTGACCAACGCCGTCGCGCCGGGCGTGCTCCGGCTCGCGCCGCCGCTCGTCCTGACCGACCAGCAGGTGGACGCCTTCGTGGCCGCGCTCCCTGCCGCCCTCGACACCGCGATGGAGAACCATCAGTGACCCGGCACTTCCTCAAGGACGACGACCTCACCCCGGCCGAGCAGGCCGAGGTGCTCGCCCTGGCCGCCTCGCTCAAGGCGACCCGGCACACCGCCGAGGCGCCCACCCCGCTGCGCGCGGCCAACGGGGTGCCCCGGGCCGTGGCGGTGCTGTTCGACAAGCCCTCCACCCGCACCCGGGTGTCGTTCTCCGTCGGCGTCGCCGAGCTCGGCGGGTACCCGCTGGTCATCGACGCCGGCAGCAGCCAGCTGGGACGCGGCGAGCCGATCGAGGACACCACCCGGGTGCTCGACCGCCAGGCCGCCGCGATCGTCTGGCGGACCTTCGGCCAGGACCGCATCGAGGCGATGGCGTCGGTGAGCCGGGTGCCCGTGGTCAACGCGCTCACCGACGAGTACCACCCCTGCCAGATCCTGGCCGACCTGCAGACGGTGATCGAGCGGAAGGGCTCGCTGGCCGGGCGCTCGATGACCTACCTCGGTGACGGCGCCAACAACATGGCGCACTCCTACCTGCTCGGCGGCGCCACCGCCGGCATGCACGTGCGGATCGGCTCACCGGAGTCGTTCCGGCCGGACCCGGCGGTCCTCGACCGCGCAGCGAAGATCGCGGCGGGGACCGGGGGCTCGGTGGCCTGGACCGCCGACGCCGCGCAGGCCGCCGAGGGCGCCGACGTGCTGGTCACCGACACCTGGGTGTCGATGGGGCAGGAGGACGAGTACGACGCGCGCGTCGCACCGTTCCTGCCCTATGCGCTGGACGGCGCCGCCCTCGCCCGCGCCGCCGACGACGCCGTCGTCCTGCACTGCCTCCCGGCCTACCGCGGCAAGGAGATCGCCGCAGAGGTGATCGACGGCCCGCAGAGCGCGGTCTGGGACGAGGCGGAGAACCGGCTGCACGCCCAGAAGGCGCTGCTCGCGTGGCTCCTGGAGCGGTCGTGACCGGGCCCGTCCGTCCCGGAGGGCGCGCGTGACCTCCGCCCTCACCCGCTCGGCGCGCCAGGCACGGATCCGCGAGCTGATCGAGGCGCGGGCGATCACCTCGCAGACGCAGCTGGCCGTGCTGCTGGCCGAGTCGGGCATCGAGGTCACCCAGGCGACGCTCTCGCGGGACCTGGAGGAGCTCGGCGCGGTGAAGCTGCGCGGTTCCGACGGCGCTCCGGCGTCCTACGTGCTGCCGCCGGAGAACGCGCCGCTGCGCCCGGCGCAGGCCGCGCCCGCCCGGCTCACCCGCCTGCTCGCCGACCTGCTGACCGGAGCCGAGGGCAGCGCCAACCTGGCGGTCCTTCGGACACCGCCCGGCGCGGCGCAGTTCCTGGCCTCCGCGCTGGACAAGGTCGGCCTCCCCGACGTGCTCGGCACCATCGCGGGGGACGACACTCTGCTGGTCGTCTCCCGCGCGCCCGACGGGGGGCCGGCCCTGGCCGACCGGCTGCGGGCGCTCGCGCAGCGCACGCCGGCCGTCTATCCCGAACTGAGCGCCGACCTGGAAGAGGAACCCGGCACGTGAGCAGCACGGCACCTGGATCGCAGACCCGCCTCTGGGGCGGACGGTTCGGCGGTGGCCCGTCGCCGGCGATGGCGGCGCTGTCCAAGTCGACCCACTTCGACTGGCAGCTGGCTCCGTTCGACCTGGCCGGATCGCGCGCGCACGCCCGCGTGCTGCACCGCGCCGGTCTGCTCACCGACGACGAGCTGGAGCAGATGCTCGGCGCACTGCGCGAGCTCTCGGACGAGGTCGAGGCCGGCACGTTCACCGCGATCGAGAGCGACGAGGACGTGCACGAGGCCCTGGAGCGCGGCCTCACCGAGAAGCTCGGCGCGCTCGGCGGCAAGCTGCGCGCCGGCCGCAGCCGCAACGACCAGATCGCCACCGACCTGCGGCTCTACCTGCGTCACACCGTGCGGGCGCTGGTCGGCGAGCTCTCCTCCCTGGAGTTCGCGCTGCTCGGCCTGGCCGAGCGGTACCGCGACGTCGCGGCCCCGGGGATGACGCACCTGCAGCACGCCCAGCCGGTGCTCATCAGCCACCAGCTGCTCGCGCACGCCCACTCCTTCGCCCGCGACGTCGACCGGCTGATCGACTGGGACAAGCGCGCGGCCGTGAGCCCCTACGGCTCCGGCGCCCTCGCCGGCTCCTCGCTGCCCCTGGACCCCGACGCCGTCGCCGCCGAGCTCGGGTTCGACCGCGCCTCGGACAACTCCATCGACGGCGTGAGCGACCGCGACTTCGCCGCGGAGTTCTGCTTCGTCGCCGCGCTGCTCGGCGTGCACCT
Source organism: Blastococcus sp. SYSU DS0753 (assembly GCF_054051175.1). Taxonomy (NCBI): domain Bacteria; kingdom Bacillati; phylum Actinomycetota; class Actinomycetes; order Geodermatophilales; family Geodermatophilaceae; genus Blastococcus; species Blastococcus sp. SYSU DS0753. The sequence goes on from NZ_JBJHAT010000016.1 coordinate 85,784, forward strand.
CTCCCGGCTGGGCGAGGAGGTCGTGCTCTGGACGTCGACCGAGTTCGGCTGGGCCCGGCTCGACGACGCCTGGGCCACCGGCTCGTCGATCATGCCGCAGAAGAAGAACCCCGACATCGCCGAGCTGGCGCGGGGCAAGTCCGGCCGGTTCGTCGGCAACCTGGCCGGCATCCTCACCATGCTCAAGGGTCTGCCGCTCGCCTACGACCGGGACCTGCAGGAGGACAAGGAGCCGGTCTTCGACTCCATGGACCAGCTGCTCCTCCTGCTGCCCGCGGTCACCGGGATGATCGCGACGCTCACGCTCCGCCCCGAGGTGCTCGAGGCCGCCGCACCGCAGGGCTTCGCGCTCGCCACCGACGTCGCGGAGTGGCTGGTGCGCCAGGGAGTGCCGTTCCGCTCGGCGCACGAGATCAGCGGTGCGATGGTCGCCTTCTGCGAGGAGGCGGGCCTGGAGCTCGACCAGCTCGACGACGACCAGCTGGCCGGCATCGACGAGCGGCTGACCCCCGACGTGCGTTCGGTCCTGTCGGTCCGCGGCGCGCTGGCCGCCCGCAGCACCCGGGGCGGGACGGCGCCCGAGCGGGTCGCCGAGCAGCTCGCGACGCTGAAGGGCCTCGCCTCCGAGCACGGGCGCTGGGCGTCGTCGTCGCCGGTGGCGCCGGCCCTCTGAGCGTGTCGGCCCACCCCGCCCGGCCCGGGCCCGGCCCCCTCGTCCGCGCGGAGGACCTGCTCGGGCCGGTCGACGTCGTCGCCCGCTCGCTGCTCGGCTGCTGGGTGGTCACCGAGCGCCCCGAGGGCACGGTCGCGCTACGGCTGACCGAGGTCGAGGCCTACTCGGGGTCCGGGATCGATCCCGCGGCGCACTCGCACCGGGGCCCGACGCCGCGGGCGGCGATCATGTTCGGACCACCCGGGCGGCTCTACGTGTACTTCTCCTACGGCGTGCACTGGTGCGCCAATGTCGTGGTGGGCCCCGAGGGCGACGGCGAGGCGGTGCTGCTGCGCGCCGGTGAGGTGGTCGTGGGGGAGGAGCTGGCCCGCGCGCGCCGACCCGCCGCCCGCACCCCGCGCGACCTCGCCGGTGGACCCGCCCGGCTCACCCAGGCGTTGGGCATCGGGCGCGCCGATCTCGGCACCGACCTGCTGGACCCGGGCTCGCCCGTGCGGCTGCACCGGGGGTCGGCGCCGGCCGCCGTCTCCGCCGGACCGCGGGTCGGCATCAGCGTGGCCGCCGAGCTCCCGTGGCGCTTCTGGGAGACCGGCGCTCCGTCGGTGAGCCCGTTCCGGGCGGGTGGGAAGCCGCGGCGCAGGCGCGCCGGGCAGGATGGACCCCCGTGACCCCCTCAACCGAGCCCGGAGTGATCGACGAGCTGCACCGCCGCGGGCTGATCGCCCAGAGCACCGACGAGGCCGCGCTGCGCGCCCATCTCGCCGAGGGTCCGGTCGCGTACTACGCCGGCTTCGACCCGACCGCGCAGAGCCTGCACGTCGGGCACCTGCTCCAGTTCATGGTCCTGCGCGCCCTCCAGCGGGCCGGGCACCAGCCCGTGGTGCTCGTGGGCGGGGCGACCGGCCTGATCGGTGACCCGCGCCCGTCCTCCGAGCGCCAGCTCAACGACCGCGACACGGTCGCCACGTGGGTGGAGCGCATCCGCGAGCAGGTCGCACCCTTCCTGGAGCTGCCTGCGGAGGCGGAGGGGGCGCGCCCCCCGATCTACGTGAACAACCTGGACTGGACCGCCCCGGTGTCGGCGATCGACTTCCTCCGCGAGCTCGGCAAGCACTTCCGGGTCAGCCAGATGCTGGCCAAGGAGGCGGTGTCGGCCCGGCTGAACTCGGAGGCGGGCATCAGCTACACCGAATTCAGCTACCAGATCCTGCAGGCCAACGACTACCGGGAGCTGCACCGGCGGCACGGGGTCACGCTGCAGACCGGCGGCTCCGACCAGTGGGGCAACCTCACCGCGGGCATCGACCTGGTCCGGCGGACCGAGGGTGCGCGGGTGCACGCGCTGAGCACCCCCCTGGTGACCAAGGCCGACGGCACCAAGTTCGGGAAGTCCGAAGGCGGGGCGGTGTGGCTGGACCCGAAGCTCACGTCGCCGTACGCCTTCTTCCAGTTCTGGCTGAACGCCGAGGACGCCGACGCCCGCGCGTGGCTGCCCCTCTACTCCGAGCGTCCCGCCGAGGAGGTGGCGGCCCTGGTGACCGAGAGCCTCGAGCGGCCGGCAGCCAGGGCGGCGCAGCGGGCGCTGGCCGAGGAGCTGACCCTCCTCGTGCACGGCCCCGAGCAGCTCCGCCAGGCCGAGGCAGCCGGGCGGGCGCTGTTCGGCCGGGACGACCTCGCCTCCCTCGACGCAGCCACCCTGACGGCCGCGCTGGAGGAGGCCGGGAGCACCACCGTGGGCGGCGACGTGCCGACGATCGCCCAGCTCCTGCAGCAGACGGGGCTCGTGGGCAGCCTGTCCGAGGCGCGGCGCACGGTGAAGGAGGGCGGCGCCTACCTCAACAACGAGCGGATCACCGATGCCGACGCCGTGCCGGCGCAGGGGGCCTGGCTGCCCGGGGGGTGGCTCGTCCTTCGCAGGGGGAAGCGGTCGATCGCGGGCGTGCGCCGGGCCGGCTGAGGCCGCCGCGCCCCGTGTGAACGGCCGATGTCGGGGGCGTGGCCGCAGCGTGTCGGGCGTCACGGACCCCGGGTTTGACCCGCCCCTGGGCGCCGTGTAACTTTCTCTTTGCGCCGCGCGGCCCGGAAGGGCCGCCGGACCGGGGCCCGGGTAGCGGGTCACTGGAAACCGGCGTAGAGTTGGACATCCAGCCAGGGACGAAGCCCGCGAGGGTCTAGTTCTTGCGCGTCCGCTCCTTGAGAACTCAACAGCGTGCCGAAAGTCAGTGCCAAGTAATACCCCGTGCCCTGGCCATTTGTGGTTGGGGCTGGGATTCCTTTGGTTGATTGATATCGCGAGTGTCAGCTCGCGGTTCTCAGCTGCGATCAAATCATCTACGGAGAGTTTGATCCTGGCTCAGGACGAACGCTGGCGGCGTGCTTA